>NZ_MQTZ01000044.1 GCF_001939115.1 Leptolyngbya sp. 'hensonii'
GTTGTACACTGTTGTAGGTGCGAGCCTCTGTTTCTAGACATTGCTCGATGTAGCGCAAGTCCGCTTCCTGCCATCTCGCTGCCACCCCTCGTCCAGGGGCTTCCCATAAGCCTCCTAAGCCTAGGCGCTGCCACCGTCGTATCGTGGCTCGCACCGTATGTTCATGGCACTCAAAGACCTCGGCGATTGCCGGGGCGGTCCATCCTTGCGCATTCAGCCGCAGCATATGGGCACGGTCTCGGGTTCGTTGCGGCACGGTCCTGGCTAATCTCAGTTCAGCCAGGGTGCGGTCTTCCTCGTCACTCAGTTTGATTCGTAAGGGGGCAGGCACTAGAGACAACCAGTAGAGGGCCAAATCTATCTTATACTTTATTCCTCCGACCTACTTATATATCCCAAGAGGGTTAGAGCAACTAGGATTGACTTGTTACTGTGTTCATTAAGCGAACTCGTGACTAACTTTATGAATCTTTTTCTGGTAGTCCAGCTTGGTTCACTTCATCGAAAAACAGCCCTACCCTGGAATCAGAATCCTTGCAATTCCAGAACTTTTGACTATAGGCATTATCAAAATGGTTCTGACTTCTTCTTCGATGCTGTTGATGAAGATCAGGCTTACATCACGATTCAGGAGAGTTATTTGAAGCAAGGTGATTTTTTAATTTTGAAAGTTGATGATCAACTAGTCTACTATCGAATTGAGCAGATTGACTATTATTCTGAACTCCCAGATCTATGGATTGCGTTAATCCGAAAAGGCGCTAAATAATCTGAAAGATATCTCAAAAGTCCAGATCCTGGAGACCTGATTGACTGACAAAACTTTTCCCGTAGGTTGAGCTTCGCTTCGTTTCACCCAACCTACTCAGGAATGAGAATTAAATAACACCGATAAACTTCTGCTTGCCCTCACCCCCCAGCCCCTTCTCCCGGCGGGAGAAGGGGAGCCAAATTCAAAGTCCCTCTCCCGTTCTGGGAGAGGGATTTAGGGTGTAGCTTGCTTCCCGCAGGGTGGGGTACAAAAGTGGGATGCACTCGAGCGGCTTCCCCTGGGGTGGGCAAATCCACAAAAGTGACATGCTCCCTAATTAGGCTTTTAAGAATCCTCTTCAGCCTCTTTTTAAGGGTGACTATATAGAGAATGGGAACAGAATTCGGACTTTTTAACATCTGATTGGATAGGCTTTTGGACCTCCTTTCATGGCTTGATCAATTTAATATTTTAAAAAGTGGGCTACAAAAGTGGCATGTACTCCTTATGAATACTCTAGAGTTTTTGGGAACTGTTAAAAGACGCTAGAAATACAGGGAGCATCACATTTTTGCAGATTCAAGATTTTCGGAGTGCGAGCGTCTCACTCGCGAGCGGGACGCTCGCACTTCTATAACAAAACTAGGATGCGCTCAGAAATACAGAGGCAAAATAAATCAATTCAAAAATTTTATTAACCCACTAATTTTTTCTATCAATAGGTTTTCTGAGAAACAAATATTTGTAGTTTATTTTACAGATGAAGTCAGGTGTAAATCACTTAAATGCTTTACATCATGCTGTTTTTGGGAGAGATTGTGATGAGAACCCAGGTTTCTCGAAGAACGATTTTATTCTCGGTTTTGGCAGCTTCATCGGGATTGGTAGCAGCCTGCTCAGGGGGACTGGTTGCCAGTGTGAGTGAGAATTCTTCGAAGAAGAAAGTCATCCGAATTGCGATCGGAACACAGGATCAAGTCATCAATACAGCCACGGGTGGCCCAGTTATTCGAGAAGAGAAATTACTGGAAAAATACCTGCCGAAGACTGGTAAATACGAGAATGTTGAATACAAAATTGAGTGGTCTAGCTACACTTCTGGGCCTCCAATTACTAACAAAATGTTGGCGAATCAAATTGACATTGGCATGATGGGTGATTTTCCTGCCACGATCAACATGACCACCTTTCAGAAGAAAGGGGGTGGGGTGAAAACACTCTACGTTGCCACCCTGGGCTATGGGGCCACAGGGGCTGGCAATGCGGTACTCGTGCCGAAGGATTCTTCGATTAAAACCCTGGCTGATCTGCGGGGCAAACAGGTTTCGGTTCCTTTTGGTTCAGCAGCCCATGGGATGCTGCTGAAGGCATTGCAGGATTCAGGACTGGACTCTGAGAAGGATCTGAAACTGATTAGTCAGGCTCCAGAGGTGGGCGGCACCAGTTTGCGCACCAATCAGATTGATGCCCACGCCAACTTTGTCCCTTTTGGTGAACTCTTTCCATTCCGGGGGTTTGCCCGCAAGATTTTCGATGGTGCCCAAACTGGAGTACCCACCTTCCATGGGGTGTTGGTGAGATCAGACTTTGCCCAGCAATATCCTGAAATTGTCGTCGCCTATCTGAAGGCGTTACTGGAAGCCAACAAAATGCTGCGGGAACAGCCTGAAGCGATCGCAACGAAGGTGGAAGAATGGTCTGGCGTTGAGCGAGAAGTGGTGTATATGTTCCTGGGACCGGGAGGCTTACAACGGCTCAATCCCACCATTCGACCGGTCAACTTTGATGCCCTCAAGAACAGTGTCATCACCCTCAAGCAACTCAAGCGCCTGGAGGAGGATGTGAATCCCAATGATATCTCCCAATGGGCCGATGACAGCTTCCTGAAACAGGCCATTCAGGAGATGAACCTGAAATACGATGACCTCGCTACGGGGGATGAGTTTCCGATCGAGGGTCTGGATGCCGTGACCCAGGAGCCGATCAAAGACACCAAACTGGCTGCTCAAATCTGGGTCAAGGGAGAGGAGAAGGTGATGAACTTTGCCTCAATCAAGACCATGATGGGAATGCTACAAAAGCTGAAGGCTGATGGGAAAAAGGCAACGGGAGCTATTTTTGTCCATGACTTTAACCAGGGTTGGAAGCTCTTTGCTGAAAATTCCTTCTTTGTGCGCAAAGGAGATGAGATCGTCGCCTTCCTGAGTGAAAAAGCAGCCCAGAACCATGCCAGCAAGATTGGGGCTCAGGTGGCCAGCTTCAAAGCCTTACAGGACCTGTCTGCCCGAGAAATCTCACGGCCCGCTGGCGCATACTCCTGATTTCACGGAATGGAGTGCATGGATACAGTTGTGCAATCCAGTTCTATGAAACAGTCACTCCATCGGTCTTGATCTATTCGTCCGGAGAATCTTATGTCTGGTTCACCTTCAGGCCGTTCTGCCCAGGTTGGGTTGATGGATCGGGAGGGCGTTATGGGGACCATGCGCCCTCACCCATCGCCATCAGAGCGATCGTTCCCCTTCTCGACAGCTAAAACAGTCAAAACGATCTGCCGCATTCTGTCACTATTTCTCTTCTTTGGCATCTGGCAGATTTTATGCATGGTCAAATTCAATGTCTTCATCAATTTCACCTATGTGCCCACCCCGATCGAAGTGGCCTCGGCCCTGGTGCGCTTCATCGCCCAGAATCCGATGACCCACCTGAATGCCAGCATCATGCGGGTTTTGGTTGGTTTTGGTGCGGCAGCGTTTCTGGGCATCGGCTTGGGAATTTTGATTGGCTGGTTTTCAGTGATCGAAGACCTGGTTTTTATGCCTCTGGAGTTACTCCGACCGATCCCAGCTGTGGCCTGGATTCCGCTGGCCATTTTGATGTTTCCCAATGCCGAATCCGGCATGATTTACATCACCTTTGTGGGCGCGTTTTTTCCCATTTTGATCAGCACGATCAAGGGGGTTGAAGGAACTGACCTGGTGTTACTGCGGGTGGGCCAATGTCTGGGGGCCAATTCCTGGCACACTTTTAAGGACATTGTGGTACCTGGAAGTATGCCCAGCATCTCAAGCGGGTTAGTCATCGGCATGGGCAATTCCTGGTTCTGTCTGGTGACTGCCGAAATTTTGGCCGGACGGTTCGGGATTGGCTACCTCACCTGGGAATCCTATGTAACTTCCAACTATCCCCCGATCGTCATGGGGATGCTGCTCATTGGCCTGCTGGGTGCCATCAGCTCCTATGTTGTCGATCGGGCGACCCAATGGCTGATGCCCTGGCGGATCACCAAAAAACAGGGCCATTAAGTCTGATTGATCACACCAATGAGTTGTAAAGAGGGGAGATGTCGTGTCAACGCTAGTGACGCAACCATTGCAAACTGAGACCCAGGGATTAGTTGAGGTCGAGAATTTATCCGTTGCCTTTCGGCGCAAAGGGCATTTCATCCCGGTGTTGGATGCAATCTCGACTCGGATAGAACCCGGTGAATTTGTCTGCTTACTGGGGCCTTCCGGGTGCGGCAAGTCTACCATGCTCAACGTGATTGCTGGATTTATCAAGCCGACGACCGGTCAAGTCTTGCTGGATCATCGACCGATCGAGAAACCGGGGGCCGATCGGGGCTTTGTCTTCCAGCAATATTCCCTCTTGCCCTGGAAAACGACATTTCAGAATGTCGAATTCGGTTTAAAGATTCAGGGAATGTCCAAAGCCAAGCGGGAAGAACGGGTCAATTACTATCTGAATCGAGTTGGGCTGTACAAGCACCGCCATTCCTATCCGTACCAGTTATCGGGGGGAATGCAGCAACGGGCCAGCATTATTCGAGCCCTGGTGAATGCGCCGTCTGTGCTGCTAATGGATGAGCCTTTTGCAGCCCTGGATGCCCAAACTCGTCACATGATGCAGGAGTTGCTCTTAGACATCTGGAGTGAGCTAAAACCAACGGTTATTTTTGTCACCCATGACATTGAGGAAGCGGTATTTCTCAGCGATCGGATCTTTGTCATGGGGGTCAACCCGGGTCGAATTAAGGAAATCGTCAAAGTTTCCCTGCCTCGGCCACGCCATGTAGACGATATGCTATCTGCAGAGTTTTTAGCAATTAACCGCCAGATCTTTGATCTGATTCGGGAAGAAACCCTGAAACACATGGACATGGAATAAATCAAGCTGCCAATTTTGGCATAAATTCAGATTGAATCCAGCGATCGAGGTTGAGGCCCTGCAGGGACTCATTCCCAGGAATTGCGCTCAGTGCGGCCACATGGGTGCTTAACCAGTCCGGGCGAATTTGCATTTCGGCAAAGAACCGTCCTGATGTTGCCGTCTGCTGAGAACCACTCAAAATCCGATGCACAATTTCTGCTTCCAGCTTTGTCCAGCGACTGATTAAGCTGGCCGCAGCAGGGGTTGTGTCATACCAGTGTTGGGCTGCAGCCAATGCTTGCAAATAGGCAACCACCACATCAGGGTAGTGATCGGCCAAGTCACCGCTGACAACCACCCCATAAAAGGCTGGCAGGGGCTCTGTGGTCCTATCTGTCAGGTATCGAAACTGCCCCCGATGACAGGCAATATCATGGAAGGGGGCAAAGTGGGCGTAGCCATCGGCGGCCTGCTCAAAGTCAAACAGGGTAGCTGCATTGCCATGCTTGAGGGAGGCAACGGTCACATCCTCCAGCAAATTGGCGGCATTCAGCGATCGCAGCACCATCCCATGGGCCGACGATCGCAGGGGTACGGCAATCACCCGCCCACGCAGGTCTTCAATCTGTTGCAGGCGCGAGGCATGGGGCACGATCACCGCATTGCAGGAGCCATCCGGGTTGATGGCGACAAAGCTGACCAGACGAGTGGAACAGACTTCGGATTGCTGGGATTGCAACGCACTTAAGAGCAGGGGATAGTCTCCCAGGATGCCAATATTCAACTGGCCAGTGGCTAACCCCTCCACGATCGGGGCTCCCGTGGGAAAATCGCACCATTGAATTTGGTAGTGAATATTGCTGTAGCGTTTCTCCTGGGGTAGGAAATGTTCCAGCAGACCCAGGCGTTGAATAATCAGGCCAGCAGTGACGGTGGGAATGGTGCTATTTTGAATCCCAATGTTGAGAGTCAGGCGATCGGGCCGTTGGATGGCCATCGGTCGCAGGGTGAAATTGGGCGATCGCAGCCGCATCCAGCTTGCAGATGGGGTGGTTACAGGCTTGGGGAACTGGGATGAAGATTCGATGGGTTTGGCCTGGGGAAGCAAATTGATCAGTTTTTGGGCTGGATTGGGTTCAACGGATCGGCGTTTTGTGCAAGTCACGCAGGCTTCCAGCGAATCACTGAGACGCTTGAGAGACAGCAAAAAGATGTTCCCTGGCAGGGAAAATTCCTGCAACGGAATTGAAACCAGAATCCCGGATTCACACTCTGATCGAAACTCCAGTTCTGAAGCAAACCCCAAATAGTTTCCCCGCTCCATATAGGTTCGCATCAAGCTCAGGGTGTCGATCGTTTCAACCTGGTCAAACTCTGCCAGGGCCAGTCCTAATTCTGCCAATCTGGCCTCAAAAAACAGGCGACTGGGAGAGCCAGACGGCTGCAACACCCAGGGGTAATGCTTTAGATCATGCAGGCTCAGCCAGGGCTGACTGGCCAGGGTATGGGAGGCAGAGACAAAGACACCGTAATGCACGGCATCGATGACCACCGTGGAAATTTCTGCGAATTCGTCGTAATTGATATCTGAAATGCCCAGGTCAATCTGTTGGGTGACGATCGCCCGATACAGTTCCTCTGGGGACTGGAAGACCTGGCATTGGGTCTGGATGCGGGGATAGGTCTGGCGATAGGTGAACAGAATATCAGGCAACCAGCCATGGGCGATTGCCCCTGTTGTGCCAATCCGCAGGTTGCCAAATTTGCCTTTCTTGATTTCCTCAATCTTTTGGAGTAACTGGTTTTCGACGGCGATTAATTTTACACCTTCTTCTAATAGGAATTGCCCAACTTCTGTGAGTTGAATCTTTCGCCCTAGTCGATAGAACAATGGCACACCCAGCTCTGATTCCAAGGATTTAATCTTGGCACTGACAGCGGGCTGGGTCAAATTTAAGGCATCGGCAGCCTCAGTAAAGCTGAGATGCCGCGCCACTTCTAAAAAGACTCGAACTTGATAAACTTCCATCGCGGGTTCTTAATAGGTGGGACAGATCCAACAAACAGATCCAACAAAAGGAATATTGGGGCGCATGTCACTTTTGCAAATTTGCCCACCCCAGGGGAAGCCGCTCTGCGTCTAGATCCCCCAACCCCTTCTCCCCGCTTGGGGATTTAGGGTGTAGCTTGCTTGGGCTACAAAGGTGACATGCTCCCGAATATTGCAGCTATACAGGCAAAATTACCTCGCCTTTACTCATTCAAGGGTTTTATCAGTCTATAAAAGACGGAGATTTCAAAACAGTGATGTTTGTTGCAAAATGTGGCTTAAGTAGTTCCATTTCATCAACCAAATTGTTTTTTTCGACGGCAATCGAAACAGCATTGTGGAACACAGGCATTTCCTAATTCGATCGAGTCGAATCACTGACGACGGATGTTTTGCAAAGGGAGGAATTTTGCGTGAACACTCAGTTAATGCAGACCGATGTGCTGGTTATTGGTGGTGGTACGGCAGGAACAATGGCAGGCATTAAGGCCAAGCAAGCAAATCCCAATGGCGATGTCCTGATCTTAGAGAAAGCAAATATCCGACGCAGTGGTGCGATCGCGATGGGTATGGATGGGGTGAATACGGCGGTGATTCCGGGTCACTCCACACCAGAACAATATGTGCGGGAGGTGACGATCGCCAATGATGGGATTGCAAACCAGAAGGCTGTCTACCAGACTGGAAAATTGGGGTTTGCCGTCATCCAGGAACTGGAGTCTTGGGGAGTTAAGTTTCAGAAAGATGCCCAGGGCAACTACGATCTGAAGCAGGTCCATCGGGTGGGCAAATACGTCCTCCCCATGCCAGAAGGCAAAGACCTGAAGACGATTCTGACGCGCCAGGTGAAGCGCCACAAGGTTAGGGTGACGAATCGAGTCATGGCCACCCGGGTCTTAGTGCAGGATGGTCGAGCGATCGGGGCCGTTGGGTTCGATGTGCGGAATGGGGATTTTGTCGTCATCCAGGCGAAGGCAGTGATCCTCTGTACGGGGGCCTGTGGCCGCTTGGGTCTGCCCGCCTCTGGCTACCTCTATGGCACCTACGAAAATCCCACCAATGCAGGGGATGGGTATGCCATGGCTTACCATGCGGGTGCTGAACTGAGCAACATTGAATGCTTCCAGATTAATCCCCTGATCAAAGACTACAATGGGCCTGCCTGTGCCTACGTGGCTGGACCCTTTGGAGCCTACACGGCCAATGCCGAAGGACACCGCTTCATTAGCTGCGACTACTGGAGCGGCCAGATGATGCTGGAGATTTACAAGGAATTGCATTCTGGTAAAGGGCCGGTCCATCTGAAGATGAATCATCTGGATGAAGACACGATTTCTGAGATTGAAACCATTCTCTGGGCCAATGAACGTCCAAGCCGGGGCCGATTCCACGCCGGTCGGGGTGAAAACTACCGTACCCATGGGGTTGAGATGAACATCTCCGAAATTGGTCTCTGCAGTGGCCACAGTGCATCGGGGGTCTGGGTCAACGAACGGGGCGAAACCACCGTACCAGGACTCTATGCCGCTGGCGATATGGCCAGTGTGCCCCATAATTACATGATTGGGGCCTTTGTCTATGGTCGGATCTGTGGTGAAAATGGGATGGACTACAGTGCCAGGGTTGACCATGGAGATCCCGATCGGGAATGGCTGGAGGCGGAAAAAGCCAGAATTTATGCCCCCCTCGATCGTCCCAATGGGGTTCCCCACACCCAGGTAGAATACAAACTCCGGCGATTGGTCAACGACTATCTCCAACCCCCCAAATCCCAGCATCGGATGGAAATTGGCCTGAGCCAGTTTGTCCGTTATGAAGAAACCCTCAGCCTGATGGGGGCTCGCGATCCCCATGAGTTAATGCGGTGCATGGAGGTGCATTTTATTCGGGACTGTGCCGAAATGGCGGCCCGGGCTTCCCTTTACCGCAAAGAGAGTCGCTGGGGCCTCTACCACTATCGTCTGGATTACCCCGAAAAGAACAACGAAGAGTGGTTCTGTAACGTCAATCTCAAGAAAGATGAAGCCGGAGAGATGGTGCTATTTAAGTGCCCTGTTGATCCTTACATTGTGAGCGTTGATCTCGATCATGAAGTGTACGATGTAGCCGTTCGTTAATCAGGAGAAGAAACCATGGCGTTAGTTGAACAATGGGTTGATGTGCCCGTGATTGTAGACGAATCAAAGTGTTTGGAGAAATGCACGGCTTGCATTGAAGTATGTCCATTAGATGTGTTAGCCAAAAACCCTGAAACTGGCAAAGCCTACATGAAATATGATGAATGCTGGTTCTGCCTTCCCTGCGAAAAGGAATGCCCAACCAATGCCATCACTGTGCAAATTCCATTCCTGTTACGGTAATGTTTGACCTGCTACAGCTTGATCAAACAGATTGAGCTATTTTGCTGCCCAGGTGCTGGATTAAAAGACTTATGCCCATGCATTTACAGAGGAGCAATCATGTCGCTTGACACCGATTCCGAACTGAAAATCTGGATTGACCTATTGCAATCAAGCGAGGAAAGCGATCGCCTGGTTGCTGTCAAAACACTGCAACATTTATATGATGATCGCGCGATCGATGCCCTGATTGCTGCCCTGAAAGATGAGAGCCCTGCCGTCCAGAAATTAGCCGTGACCGCCCTGTGGGAATTTGCCAATCCCAAAGCCGTGCCTGCCCTGATCGCCTGTCTGGGCTCCTCCGATGAGGACATTCGTGAGGAAGCAAAATCAGCCCTAGGTGAACTTGTATCGGGTGACCATTTACTGTTACTTCTGGATGCCCTACAAACGGGTGATGGGCCAGTACAATTGCATGTTCTCTATCTGTTACGCAAGATCCATGATGTTCAATGTTTGCCCTACGTGCTGCCATTCTTCGAGTCTACCCATCCACCTCTGCGGGAAGCAGCCGTCACCACCCTGCGCTATCTGAACCAGGTGAACCAGTGCCCTCCGGCGATCGCCCTGATGGATGATGTGGACGAGAAAGTTCGGCGGGCAGCGGCCCTGACCCTGGGACACCTGAGTGATGCTGATGTGGTGGGCCGACTGTGTCGCGCCATGACGGATGACCCCGATTGGCAGGTGCGGCGGGATGCCGCCAAATCTCTCGCCCTCCATGCCGATGCCATTGCCGTTCCCGCCTTAGAGGTGGCGATCACCGATGCCCACTGGCAGGTGCGCAAGTTTGTGATTCAGGCCATTCAGAAAACGCCCCAGAGCAGCACGATGCCTGCTCTGATTCAGGCGTTAGCAGATGAATATTCGGATGTGCGGCGGGATGCGGCGATCGCCCTCGGCCTGCTGAGAAATCCGGAGGCCTTGCAGGCGCTGCAACAGGCCCTGGATGACCCCGATCGGGATGTCAGCATCCATGCGGAACGCGCCATTCTGAAAATTCAGGAATCCCTACAGGAACCCTCCAATGCCTAGTCATGCCTCTCCCTTTCGCCAGACCCACCCGGAGGATGCTCCTCCGCCCACCCCGATGGATGCCGTCACCGAAGCCCGTTATCGGGAAGCTGTACAATGCCTGAAGCAGATTATCGAGCCTGTTCTGAAGCGCGATATGGTCAGTTTAGGCATGGTGCGTAACCTGCGCGTCGTGGATGATTATATCTCTCTGCGGCTCTATGTCGGGCAACATCAGCACTATCTCCGCCAGGTGGTTCTCGATCGACTCCATCCCTTACCCTGGTGCAAAAAAGCCTATGTACAACTCTGCACCATTCCTGGTGTTCGGACTACGCTGGCGATTTCCAGCGGTAAGGGGGGAGTGGGCAAATCCACGACCTCGGTGAACTTGGCTACAGCTCTGAGCCTGCAGGGAGCCAGAGTGGGGTTGCTGGATGCGGATGTCTATGGCCCCAATGTTCCCCAGATGTTGGGGATCAATCCGGTAGAAGTGTCCCTGGTTGACACCCCGGAGGGACAACGGTTTCTCCCCCTGGAGGCCCAGGGTATCAAGGTCATGTCCGTGGGGCTGCTGGCAGCACCGGATCATCCCCTGGCCTGGCGTGGTCCAGTTCTCCACAAGATCATTACCCAATTCATCCATGAAGTTGCCTGGGGCGATCTGGATTACCTGCTGATCGATCTGCCGCCGGGCACTGGAGATGCCCAGATTACCATCATTCAGGAAAGTCCAATTTGTGGGGTTCTTCTGGTGACAACTCCCCAGCAGGTGGCGATCGCCGATGTCCGCCGCAGCATTCATATGTTTCGTCGCGTTGGTATTCCAGTGCTGGGAATTGTGGAAAATATGAGTTATCTCCTCTGTGGGCATTGTGGTGAACCCACACCAATCTTTGGCAGCGGTGGTGGCCAACAACTGGCTGAGGAATTACAAACCCCTTTGCTGGGACAGGTGCCGATCGATCCACTTCTATGCGCGGGTGGTGATGCTGGAACTCCCCTGACCCTGGCCTATCCCAACTCAGTTCCTGCCCAGGTCTTTCGTCAGATCGCAGCGGCCCTGGATCACACGTTTGCTCCAGTGCCGATCGAGGCATAACCCATCTTTTCACAAGTCATCTGAACACTATGCGGCAGAAACTTCAAGCATCCCTGCCGGAGCAGAATTTTGCGATCAAAATTCGTGGGATCTATTGGCGATCGCTCCTCCTTCTTCTGGCACCAGGCCTGCTCCTGAGCTTGAGCCTAGCCAGTATTGCCCTGTTGCTGCGAACCACCTCAGGGCTAACGGCCTTGAGCCCACTCATGCTGGCGATCGTCCTGGGGATTCTGGTGCGAAACCTGTCGCAGGTGCCAGCCCTGTACCAGCCGGGAATTACCTTTGCCCTGAAGCGACTCCTGCGGGTGGCGATCGCCCTGCTGGGGTTACAGCTTAGCTTGGTACAACTACAACAGGTGGGTCTGGTTGGGTTTATGGTTATGACAGTTGTGCTGTGGCTCAGCTTCGCCTTCACCTGCTGGCTTGGACATACTTTGCAAATGCGGCGAAACCTGGTCTGTCTGATTGCTGCAGGCACCGCTATCTGCGGTGCCTCTGCGATCGTGGCCACCAGTACCGTTCTGGATAGTTCGGATGAGGATACGGCCTATGCGGTGGCCACTGTGACGTTGTTTGGGACCCTGTCCATGCTCCTCTATCCGCTGGTGCAGTCGTTTCTACAGCTATCGGCCCCAGCTTTTGGGGTTTGGTGTGGAGCCTCGATCCACGAAGTTGCTCAGGTCATCGCCGCTGCTTTCCAGGTCAATGCCATCAGTGGAGATCTAGCCAGCATCACAAAACTGTCGCGGGTTCTGTGGTTGGCTCCTCTGGCGATCGGTCTGGGACTGTTCACCCGCCCAGGGCGATCGGACCGTCCAGGTCTCCGCTCCTATCCCACTCTGCCCTGGTTTATCATCATTTTTGTCGGCTTGATCCTGCTCAACAGCACTGGCATCATTCCCGAATTACTGAAAACCGGCCTGGGCCAGATGAATCAATATCTCCTGACGGTTGCCATGGCAGCCATGGGTTTAGAAACCCGGCTTCAGAACATTTGGAAGCTGGGGTTAAAACCAATCTATCTGGGAGGTGCGGCCTGGCTGTTTATTACCCTCTTGAGTTTGGGCCTGGTGAACCTGGTGTATTAGGGAATCAGGATGGAAACAGAAGTATCCCCATGGCTCATTGTCAGCATTTTATTTCTCTCAACCCTGGTGCGATCGGCGGTCGGATTTGGCGATGCCTTGGTGGCGATGCCATTGCTGGTCCTGGTTACGGAACTTCGGATTGCCACCCCCCTGGTCGCCCTGATGGGCGTGACTACGGCCCTCACGGTGCTGTTACAGCAGTGGTCCACCCTGAGTTTTCGGGGAATGTGGCGATTGATTGGGGCGACCCTAATCGGCATTCCCTTTGGCCTGGTGCTGATCCACATTGCACCAGAACGCTTGGCCAAACTCATTCTGGGTATCCTTCTGATGCTATATGGGCTGTATGGGGTGGGTGGGTTCTCCCTGCCCCAACTGCGGGATGAGAAATGGGCTGGGATGTTTGGATTTACTGCTGGAATTTTGGGGGGGGCCTACAACACCAATGGCCCACCGATTATTATGTACGGCACATTGCGCCGCTGGCCTCCTGACTACTACCACATCAATTTGCAGGGGTATTTCTTCCTGACCAATTGTTTGGTGGTGGTCAGTCATGGGCTGACTGGCCTGTGGACAGAGCCCGTGATCGGGCTTTATCTAGCGTCACTCCCCGCGATCGGCGTTGGCGTTATTTTGGGGAGTATGATCCATAAACAAATTCCGGCAGCCACCTTCGAGAAGCTCATTTATGGGTTACTCGCCACGATCGGTCTCCTGTTTATCTTCAAATAAGCGTCCTGCTCCTGCTGGCTTCAACTCCCCTCAGCCAGCAGGGAGACAACATAAAACTTCTGCATGGTAAAAAATTAAGCCACGCAGAACTGAACCTGGTTCCAGGCCAGAAACCCATTCAGCAACAACCGATCAGGCAACGCTCCCCTGCTCCAGGGGCCAACCCACCGGCACCCCAGGAATGTCAGCGCTAGAATTCAAAGGGAGTGATCTCAAATCAGGTAACGTAAGGGATGGAAACAGTAGATGTGGTGGTGATTGGGAGTGGCATTGGTGGCCTCTGCTGTGCAGCCTTGCTAGCCCGCTATGGATTTCAGGTCCTTGTTTGCGAAAGCCACAGTATTCCAGGGGGAGCTGCCCATGCCTTTGAGTACCAGGGATTTCACTTCGACTCTGGCCCATCCCTCTATTCCGGCCTATCCTACAGCCCCTCCGCCAATCCCCTCCGCCAGGTTCTGGATGCGATCGGAGAGGATGTTCCCTGGCTCACCTATGACGCCTGGGGCTGCTTCTTGCCGGAAGGGTACTTTCGAGCAGCGGTCGGTGCAGAGTCCTTTACTCAACTCCTGGCCCAATGGCGCGGACCAGATGCCGTTGCCGAATGGCAACAGTTACAACGGTTGATGGAACCGCTGAAGGCTGCCTCCATTGCCATTCCCCCCATGGCGGTGCGATCGGACTGGGGCATGGTCAGCACCCTTTCTCCGTTTCTGCCCAACATCTTGAAACACGCCTGGACGATGCTTCAATTGTCAGGCCCCTTTTCCCAACTTCTGGACGGGGTGGTTTACGATCCATTGATTCGAAACTGGCTCGACCTGCTCTGCTTCATGCTCTCAGGTCTACCAGCCAAAGGCACCATCGCAGCTGAAATGGCCTTCATGTTTGCAGACTGGTACCGTCCTAATGTGGTGCTGGACTATCCCCAGGGGGGGGGAGGGGCGTTGATTGGGGCGCTGGTGCGAGGGTTAAAGCGCTATGGAGGACGGTTACGGCTGCATGCGCCGGTGCAACAGATTTTAGTCAAGCAACAGCAGGCTGTGGGGGTGAAGTTGAAAACTGGAGAGCAGATTAGAGCCCGCCATGCAGTTGTCTCCAATGCTTCCGGCTGGGATACCCTCAAACTCTTACCAGAAGACACCCTGACCCCAGTCCTGGAGGAACGCCAGCAGATTCGGGCCTGTCCCAGTTTTATGCATCTCCACCTGGGTATCGAAGCCGCCGATCTCCCTCCTGATCTGGAATGCCATTATCTGATCGTGAACGACTGGGAGCGTGGGGTAGATGCACCTCAGAACGTCGTAGCAGTGTCTATTCCCTCGGTGCTGGATGCCACCCTCGCCCCCAGTGGTAAGCATTGTCTGCATGCCTATACCCCGGCCACAGAACCCTATGAGCTCTGGGCCGGATTGGATCGCAAAAGCGATCGCTATCAACAATTGAAGACTGAACGCAGTCAGGTTCTCTGGCAGGGGTTAGAGCGGATTATTCCGGATCTGCGCAATCGGTGTGAGGTCACCCTGGTGGGAACTCCCCTCACCCATGAGCGTTTCCTCCGGCGCGATCGGGGCAGCTATGGCCCTGCAATTCCTGCAGGCCAGGGATTGTTTCCTGGCTGTAAAACCGCTCTCAAGGGCTTGCTCTGTTGTGGCGATTCCACTTTCCCTGGTATTGGGGTGCCTGCCGTTGCAGCCAGTGGCATGATTGCGGCGAATACCCTCGCTTCCATCTCTCAACATCGGGAATTGCTGAAGACCCTCCAGTGATCGCCAGTTAGCCTTGCAGGTGAACAATTCTGTACCAATACCGGGTTTTCCCCGACTGGCTTTTGGTAGACCCAACTGCAGAACGCCATTGTCAATACAGCCAGCACCATACGAGGTTCTGGCAAGGGAGAAACCGGCTGCTCAGGAGCAAAGGGCTGCGATCGCCAGGGATTTTCTTAACTGTCTTTAAAGTGTCTTTCACCACCCATTCAGGCCATTGACCCATGATCAAGATTCAGTTCCCCACATCCTTCCGACTGAATCACCCACGACACACCAATATGAAGAAACGACACTTTTTATGGGCGGGTACCGCAACAGTTGGCACAGCCCTGTTATCCCATTACTTACCCGGCAAAAGCAAGGGCGAAATCGCAACGGCAGCAGCTCGATTTGAAATCACTAAAACAGAGCAGGAATGGCGCAAGATTTTGACCGCTGATCAATTTCAGGTATTACGACAGCACGGAACCGAGCGGCCTGGCAGCAGCCCCCTGGACAAGGAATATGGCAAAGGACTCTTCGCCTGTGCCGGGTGTAATCTGCCATTGTTCAGCTCAAAAACCAAATTTAACAGTGGCACAGGTTGGCCCAGCTTTTACGCCCCCATTGATGGAGCTGTAGGAACCACGATCGACACCTCTTTCTACATGACTCGTGTAGAAGTGCACTGTCGTCGATGCGGCGGACACCTGGGCCATGTGTTTGATGATGGCCCCAAACCAACTGGAAAACGTTATTGCATCAATGGCATCGCTCTGAAATTCATTCCCGGTTAACCCTAGGACTAAATGTAATACATCGGATTGCTTGGATGCGTTGTGTCCCGCCTTTGGCAGATATCTGCCAGAGTATATTGCTCCAGCACTTCCTGATGCTCTTGCCTTACTTCCTGCCAGATTTCATGTAAGAGTTGCCTTTCCAACGTCATGGGGTTACTCAGGTCATTTCTGGCATCCACCGGACCACCATGGGTCAGCGAAAGTGATCGGATAATTTCTGGCAGGGTAATCTGCTGGGGCGATCGGGTCAGAATATAGCCTCCCCTGGCACCCCGCTGACTCTGCACAATTCCACTCAGACGCAGGTTCGCCAAGATTTTCTCCAGATAGCGATCGGGAATAACCTGTCTCCTGGCAATTTCGCTGAGGGATAGGGAGGCTCCCCGCTGTCGGGCCGCTGCCAGTTCCATGAGAGCCATGAGAGCGTACTCGATTCTGGAGGATAATTCCATAGGGATTCTCAGTAATGCCAGCTATCCCCATCGGGATTAGGTTTGCCTTGAATGGAAAGATTTAGCGCTTCCAGAAAAGCCAGTCCTTTCAAAATTTGAGAGACTGTTCCCCGAAGCTGCAGATCAAACCATCCCTTTTCGTTGTCTTGCGGTTGGAGTTGGGCGGCGAGGATGTTGACGACCAAACCATGGTGAGCAATTAGACAGGAAATAATCGGTTCCTGAAGATGCTGTCCAGGGATGACAATTTGCAGCCGGATTTGAGTCATGGGACAGTGCCCAGTTGGGCCAGTTGGGAGAGCCGTTCTGTGGTTCAGACTAGTCTGAAGCGTGGGCAAAGCAGAACGGATAGATGTCATAAGACTTTCCCGATAGCTGTTTGCAGGTAAAGAACGAATTCAAGCGTAGGCTCAATAATCTACGGTAATTCGGAAGGAGTATCGTATTTAAATTTCATCTAACAGAATTCCACAGCCAGTGGAAAAAAACAAGGCTTTGAAACCAAAAACTACGATTTGTTTACCGGTTTTTTGTAGTTTGTCCGATTAGAGGCGTTGCGCCCAAGCCTGTGCGGATAGCATGCAACGCCTGGGCAAGGCCAAAAAAAGGGGTGATCACCACCCCTCCTGGTCTGGCTTATGTGACCTGTAGCTGCTTAGGTCACAGCCAGTGCTTTTTCCCCTTCTGGAACTGCGGCTGACAAGTCTTTAAACAAGACGACTTCCGGCAAGTCCTTAAATAGGGCCGTGCTGAGATAGCGCTCCCCAAAACTGGGTTGGACCATGACAATCAGCTTGCCTGCATTTTCAGGCCGTTGCCCCACCCGGACTGCTGCCGCCAGAGCTGCACCAGAGGAGATCCCCGATAGCAAGCCTTCTTCCCGAGCCAATCGACGACTGAAAGCGATCGCATCCTCACTGCTAACTTGCACCACTTCATCCACCAGATCGGTTCTTAATACCTGGGGAACAAATCCTGCGCCAATGCCCTGAATCTTATGAGGTCCGCCGGTTCCACCAGATAAAACCGGACTTTCTTGGGGCTCTACTGCGATCGCCTGGAATCCCGGCTTGCGAGCTTTGATCACCTCGGCTACCCCCGTAATCGTGCCCCCCGTTCCCACGCCTGCAATCAAAATATCGATCTGACCATCCGTATCAACCCAAAGTTCTTCTGCAGTTGTTTCCCGATGGACTTGAGGATTGGCGGGATTTTTGAACTGTTGGGGCATAAAGGCATTAGGGACAAAAGCAGCAATCTCCTCGGCCCGTCGCACGGCTCCCTTCATGCCTTCACTGGCAGGTGTTAAAACTAGCTGAGCCCCGTAGGCTTGCAACATGGCCCGCCGCTCCAGGCTCATGGTTTCTGGCATCGTCAGAATCAGGTGATAACCTTTGGCTGCGGCAACCATGGCCAGGGCAATCCCCGTATTTCCAGACGTGGGCTCCACCAGAACCGTTCGCTTCGGATCAATTAAACCCGCTGCTTCAGCAGACTGAATCATACTGACACCAATCCGGTCCTTCACGGATGCAGCCGGGTTCATCCCTTCACACTTGACCACAATTCTGGCAACACACCCCTCAGCCTGGGGAATGCGGTTCAGCTTTACCAGGGGTGTTTTACCAACCAATTCCGTCACATCATTTGCAATTCGCATCTTGAATTCCTCTTTGGGTACCAGTTTCCCGGTCGAATTCGTCATAGATGGGACCAGGGATAACCTATGATAATACGGTAAATACGTAGACTTACAGGCTTTAAGATAAGCTTAAAGAGTGTGATTAAATTCTGATTTGTTGCATCCTTTACTCACCATTGATCCCAGCAACAGTTCCTGACCCCAGCCAGGTCTTGCTGAGAGGATGATCGTTGGCCCCTTTACCAACCATCCGCTTCAGGCCCACCCCAGATCTCCAAACTCAGGTCGTTTAGGTAAACCAAAGCCTCGTTGATTTGGGTTTCGGTTCCCCGCAAATCCAGATCAAACCAGCCATCCCCATTGGCATTAGCCCCCAAAATGGCGGCTGTAATGTTAACCGTTAAATGGTGGTTGGAGACTAGTTGGGAAATAATGGGTTCTTGTTGATAATGTTTGGGAATTCGCAGACGAATTCGTTTTTGGGTAGAACGGTTTATATCAGTCATAATTTTTTGCATTGCTATTTGACATCTTTAATTCGGGTTTTGCGCTCCAGAATTTCCTTCAATACCAGGGTGACTACGGCCAGCAGGGCGAGGAGAACGGCAGCAGAGTAGGCTACTTCAGTTTCATATTGTTTGTAGGTATCTTCCACAAACAGCGGCAGGCTTTGAGTCTGGCGGGCGATATTTCCGGAAACCACAGACACCGCTCCGAATTCGCCCATGGCTCTAGCATTAGTCAGGATCAAACCATAGAGCAAGCCCCAACGAATACTGGGCAACGTAATGCGCCAGAAAGTTTGCCAGCCATTGGCTCCCAGGGTTTTGGCCGCCTCTTCCTGATCCAGACCCACTTCCTCCAGAACCGGGATCACTTCCCGGGCCACAAAGGGCATGCTGACAAAGGCAGTGGCCAGCACCATGCCTGGAAAGGCAAAAATGATCTTGATGTCGTGGGCTTGCAGAAAGCTACCAAACCAGCCCTGCCGACCATAGAGCAACACCAACATCAAACCTGCGACGACAGGAGAGATCGAAAAAGGTAGGTCAATAATGCTCAGAATGAAAGCCCTACCGGGCACTTTGTAACGGGTCACTGCCAGGGCAGCACAAAGCCCAAAGACAGTATTCAGAGGCACCGCGATCGCAGCCAGGGCGACCGTCAGTTGGGCCGCAAAGATAAAATCGGGACGGGTCAGATTGGAGAAGAAGGGGCCAATTCCACTCTTAAAGGCTTGATAGAAAACATTCAGAGCCGGGATATACAGGATCAGGCCCAAGTAGGCAATGCCAATACCAATTAGGACAGCAGGAATCCAACTCCGTTGTTTGGAGGAGGAGGCGATCGATCGAGGTGGAGTCTTAACGGTGGTCATAACGGCGTCCCCAGGATTGAATCAGATTAATGACTAGCAGCAACAGCAGGGAAAGAAGCAGGAGGACCGTACCAACGACAGTGGCTCCAGTGTAGTCGTATTGTTCCAGGCGCTGAAAAATCAGGATGGGCGCAATCAGATCTTTAAAGGGGGTGTTGGAGGAGATGATCACCGTGGAACCATATTCTCCGACGGCCCGCGAGAATCCCAGGGCCACTCCCGTGAGAATGGAGGGGAACAGGGGGGGGAGGATGACGCGCCAGAAAGTCTGCCACTGGGTAGCTCCCAGGCACCAAGCCGCTTCCTCAATATCCTTTTCCATCTCCTGCAAGACGGGTTGCACCGTTCTGACCACAAAAGGTAGGGAGATAAAGATCATGGCTACGCCTACCCCCAATCGCGTGAAGGAGACTTTAATCCCAAAGGGCACCAGCAACGATCCAATCCAGCCATTGTCGCTATAGACAGTAGCCAGAGTCAGACCAGCCACTGCGGTCGGCAGGGCAAAGGGCAGGTCTACCGAAGCATCGATCAGGCGCTTAAAGGGAAAGTTATAACGCACTAGAATCCAGGCAATCAGGGTGCCAAATACCCCATTAATCAGGGCTGCAAACAGAGATGTGGTGAAGGTGACATCATAAGTAGCCAGGGCGATCGGGCTGGTGGCAATGCGCCAGAAGTTGGCTGGGGGCTCATGGCTGGCCTTGAGAAACATTGCCGCCACGGGCAGGAAGAGCATCACCGACAGGTAACCCAGGGTAATCCGCCAGGTCCAGGGCATACGCACGATCGCCTGGAGGCAGACACGCCAGAATGGTAATTTTTGAGTTGAATTAGGCTCGATCGAAGTAGCAGTCATGGGAGGCTATCCATTGCAGATCAGTGGGCATGAAATTGCATGATTAAGGTGTTAGAAATGAGAGTTAAATCCCGTTACATCCCCTCTCAGGAGGGATAAGGGACATAACGGGATTTAACCCACGATCTTCTGTTGATCGTTACTTCTGGCGTTTAGACCGAATTTCATCAAAGAAACCGCCATCTTCAAAAATCTTCTGAGCCTCACGCCAGCCGCCATACTCATCAATTCTGCCCAGTTGCTTCACGGGTGGAAATTGAGTGACAAATTCCTTCTCCTTTGCAACATCCCCCAACGGACGGAATCCAACCTTGGCAAATTCTCGCTGCGCTTCCGGCGTAAACAAGAACTTGACAAAGGCTTCAGCCACTTCTCGTGTACCATGTTTATCCACGTACTTATCGATCACAGTAGTGGGAGTATCGATCGAGAGATTAATTTCAGGAATAACGTAATCCACTTTCTCGCCTTTTTGCTGGGCCAGAATCACCTCATTCTCATAATTCACCAGAGCATCTCCCTGCCCCTGCTTGACAAAGGCATCGGTAGACTCCCGCGCATCCTTGGCTAGCACCGCAACATTTTGATAAGCCTTGGTGACAAATTCTTTTGCTTTCGCTTCGTCACTGCCAGACTTAATCGCATGATTCCAGAGGGCGAAATAATTCCAGCGAGCTCCTCCAGAGGTTTTGGGGTCTGCTGTGACCCACTTAACATCATCGCGGGTCAGGTCATTAAAGGTTTTGATGGATTTGGGATTGCCGTCTCGCGTAATGATGGCAGCCACCGTTTCTCCCACAATGCCATTGTTGGGCACTCGCTTAGTCCACTCTTCGCTGACAAATCCGGCTTTCACCAACTTGTTAACATCGGCCCCAATGGCCAGATGCACCACATCGGCTTCCAGACCATCAATAATGGCACGGGTTTGAGACCCAGACCCCCCATAACTCTGCTTAAAGGTCACCGTCTGACCATGGTCTTTTTTCCACTGTTCCGCAAATCTGGGGATGATCGCATCATGGGCTGCTTTAGGAACAGCATAGGCAACCAAGGTCAACTCGATATCCTTTTTCTGCTCTGCTACAGGACTGGCCGAACTGCCAGGACTGGTTGGACTGGTTGCGGTCGGTGTCGTATTACTGCCAGGCGAGCAGGCTGCAATCGCCACCGAGAGGGCGGCTCCAACCAGGAATAGGGAAATAAAGCCCCGCAGAGAATCAAATCTGAAACGATACAGCGATCGCTGCCACTGGCTCACAATGGACCACACAAATCTCATAGCCACCTCTAATCTACGGTTATTCACTCGGAGTACCGGTTAATAATCCTAGATAGTACTGGTAAAAGGCAAAAAAATCCACAGCTATCCGACAAGAAAAGTGTAGATTCAGATTAAATTTTGAGAGGCATTGGCGGCAACGTCATATTATGAGCCGAATAGTTCTCAGGACGATTGCGCCAAAGTTCTTTGTTGCAAATCCTGCAGGCTATACCCACTGAGGACAGTTTGAGAGGCGGAAAGCGCCTGTTGCCAGATCTCCTGAATTAGCTCCCGCTCCAGCTTGGAGGCACTGTAGACCCTGGGATTGTCACCGGGTTGGGTATGAAGATTGGCTTCAGCAGAAGTTTCAATCAACTGAATCACCTCAATGATCCGGATCTGATCAGGAGCTCGGGTCAGGCGATATCCGCCCTTGGAGCCGCGCTGACTTTGTACAAATCCCCCTCGCCGCAATCGCATGAAAATGTGCTCGACATAGCCGCCCGGAATCGCATAGCGGGTTGAAATTTCAGCGATCGCAACTGGAGTCTGCCGGTCCCAAACCTGGGCCAATGCTATCAGCGATAACAATGCATACTCAACCCTGGCCGATAGGATGAGTCGCAAGTGAGTTACAGCAACCATACTCCGAATATTCGATAAACTTATCGGATTTTAGAGCAGATTATGGTACTTTAATGTTCTAAATACTATATTTTGATCGATTTGCCGTATTTTTCTGTAAAGTCCCTAGGGCAGATTTCATTGGCATCAGGTGAGATGGTACGTCCTCGGACCTGATGCCAATGAAATCTGCGATGTGCCTATATTCTTTTATCACTCTGGAGCGTTACCTGTGGCTATTCGGATTGACAATGTATCCAAAGCATTTGGCAGTTTTATGGCCCTGGGCCAGGTCAGCGTTGATATTGAAGACGGAAAACTGGTTGCCCTGCTCGGTCCATCTGGGTCAGGAAAGTCTACGTTGTTACGGGTGATCGCTGGACTGGAACACCCTGACAGCGGCCAGATTCTGCTAGAGGGCCAGGATGTCACCAGGGCTGGTGTCCAGGATCGGGGGATTGGCTTTGTATTCCAGCACTATGCCCTGTTCAAACATCTGACGGTGCGTCAGAACATCGCCTTTGGTCTGGAGATTTCCAAATGGCCCCAGTCAAAGGTTCAGAAGCGGGTGACGGAATTACTCGACCTGATTCAACTGGCTGGTCTGGGCGATCGGTATCCCTCCCAACTCTCTGGTGGGCAGCGGCAGCGGGTGGCTCTGGCCAGAGCCTTGGCTCTCCAACCCAAAGTGCTCTTGCTGGATGAGCCATTTGGAGCCCTAGACGCAAAGGTGCGCAAGGAACTCCGGGCCTGGTTGCGGCGTTTGCATAACGAGGTTCATGTCACGACTGTGTTTGTCACCCACGACCAGGAAGAAGCCATGGAGGTGGCAGATACCCTGGTGGTGATGAACCAGGGCCGGATTGAACAGGTGGGAACACCCGTTGAGATTTACGATCGACCCGCCAGTTCTTTTGTCATGAGTTTTATTGGTCCGGTCAATGTGCTTTCCAACCGGGCTCCCCTCTTTCGACACAATCATGCCCAACTTCTCCATCCCAAAGTTTTTCTCCGGCCTCACGATTTGGTGATTGAACTACAACCCATAGAGGGCGGGGCTCAGGCCACTGTTTATCGGGTGATTTACCTGGGCTGGGAAACCCAGGTTGAACTGATTCTGGAAGATGGGGAAGTCATCACGGTGCATCTCCCAAGGGAAGTTTTAAAGGAACTCGACCTGCAACCCCGGCAACAGGTTTATGTCAAACCCAAGGACGCGAAGGTTTTTACCTTTCCGGAACTGGCGGCTCAGGCTATTTGAGAAGTCAGCAGTCAGGAGTCAGAAGCGAGACAAAGATTAAATTCTGACTCCCGATTAGTCATAAAAACGGTAAATCCGTCGGAATATCGTAGTATAAATATCCTTCTCCTGATAGGATGAAGGATATTACGATACTCCCATCAATAAACTGTAGATTATGACTTCATCCCCTGGTCCCCTCGGTTTCAGAGCCTTGCCCCAACTGTTTGTGACTGTCTGGCAAGAGTTTTCCCTGAAGAAACTGAGAGGTGGCCTGTTACTGGTGGTGGGCTATTTGCTCTCGCCCCTCTCCTGGTGGAACGACCTGATCTTCAATTTGCCGATCGCCTATGGGATTGGCTACCTCTGCCATCTCCTGGATGCCAACCTGTTGCTTCCCGGTATGATTGCGGGCTACTGGCTCTCTAATATTCTGGGTATTCTCCTGATGCAGGCTGGAGTTCTAGATGTGGTCAAGGACCCATCCGGGACGCGCAACTGGAGGAAAGAACTCTTAACCGGTGTCTTTTCCTCCACTGTTTATACCCTGCTCATCCTGGCTTTAGTCCAGCTAAAAATTCTGGGTCTGCCTGAGATCTTTGCGACTGACACGGTGTTTAATCTCCCCTCCTTTCTGCCGGGGAGATGATGTGTGCAAACCCATTCCTCTCTTGAGAGGGGTGACGGGGCGGATCTGGTGTTGCCCTCAAAACTTTCGTCAGGGTGATGAACTACTACCAACGTTGGTTGTAAGAATGCTCCAGATGTTTTCTGCACAGCCATTACATCCGAGATCTGTACAGAAAATATCTGTTAGACGCACAATTCAAATTGGTACGAGTGATGAATTACAGCTTGCTTGCTTTTTTGAGTTTTTTTGTAGGAATTATTGTGGGACTCACTGGCATTGGTGGTGCTGCTTTGATCACTCCCATGTTGATTTATGTCTTCAAAATTCCCGTCACGATCGCCATCAGCTCTGATGTGGTTGCAGCCAGTTTTATGAAGGTAGTGGGAAGTGTGAAACACTGGCGACAACAGACCCTGGACCCCCAGGTCGTCAAGTGGTTGGCCTTAGGCAGTGTACCAGGAGCTTTAACGGGGGTGGGCCTACTGTATTGCATGCAGACGATCGGTCTGGATATTCGCAATGCTTTTTTGCTCAAAGCCCTGGGTGTCATGATCTTACTGGTCACCGTGCTGGCCCTGGTGCAACTTGTGTTCTCGATCGTTGTCCCCCATTGGCAACTCCCGGTTTTACCTAAGTTTAATCTGGAAACCAGACGGGGCCGGGGACTAACCCTGGCCACTGGAGCTGTTCTCGGTTGTCTGGTTGGCTTAACCAGCGTTTCCTCCGGCTCTATGTTTGCCCTGGTTCTGGTGGGGTTCTTTCAACTGGATGCCCGCAAACTGGTTGGCACCGATATCTCCCAGGCCGCTATCCTGCTCAGTTTTACCTCCCTGGGGCACCTGAGTTTGGGCACTGTGGATTGGTCCCTGGTGGGAGCCATCTGGCTGGGGGCTATACCAGGCGTATGGTTAGGAGCCAAACTATGTCAGCTCGTTCCCCAGCGACCTTTGCAGGCTATGGTTTACAGCTTATTGATGGTGGCAAGCTGGAAACTAGTCACATGATACGTCTTGCAGCATTTCTAGACTTTCTCGCAAAAGTACTCCAGGCCCGCTGGCGATCGCTGCTGGTGCTTCTGTTTGGTGTCGGGTTTCCGGTGCTGGTTTTTGAACAACTGGCGGTAGCCGTCTGGCAATATCAGGGGGGCTTTCCCTGGGATGGCCCCTTGTTACTGGCGTTACACAGCACGACCCAATCTCAGCTTGATACCCTGGCCCTGATTCTGACCCGCCTGGGCAGTGTCTGGACCCTCTGGCCCCTGGCTCTGGGTCTGGCCCTGCTCTTGCTGGGGTTGCGCCGCTGGCGATCGCTGGCCTACCTGCTCGTGGCTCTATCAGGCAACATGGCGATCAACCGGATCGGGAAAGCCTTCTGGCATCGGGTGCGTCCCCATCTTTGGGAATCCATGACCCCAGAAACGGACTATGCTTTTCCCAGTGGCCACGCCATGACCAGTATGGCGATTGTGGCCATCCTGGCTGTGTTGCTGTGGCCCAGCCGCTGGCGTTGGCCAATCTTGCTGATCGGTACCGTCTATGTGATTACCATTGGCTGGACCCGGCTGTATCTGGGTGTTCACTTCCCCAGCGATATCCTGGCCGGTTGGATGGCGGCCCTGGCCTGGTCGATCGGCACCAGCCTGATGATTCGGCCTCATCTGACCCAATTCCAGGCCCTGGATGAAGATAGCCTGACCGCAGATGAAGAGGAATTGCTCTCCAATTGATCCCATGGGTGCCCAGGAGTCAAGAGTCAGAATATAAAATTGCTTCTGACTCCTACCAAAGATTCTAGCTACCAGTGATCGTCCCGTTATTCAATTAAACCGACACCGGCCATTTCAAACGGAAACGAGAAAATATAGTAGATCACGCCCAACCCGAGGAATAAAACAGCCAGGGTAGAGAGAATCACCCAGCGATCGGGCGGCTCATAGGTATCTTCTTCGATGTCATTGCGAACGACAAAGTAATGCTGGGTCGAGAGTAAGACGGCCAGCAGACCCACGATCGAGAAGGCCAATCCCAGTTTCCAGCCATTACCAGGGGGTTGGGGGGCGATCGGAGGATGGAGAATCCGCATCCGGACAATCAGCACGCCAAATCCCATCAGGGCAATGCCACTCCGCATCCAGGACAGGTAGGTGCGCTCATTGGCCAGATGATCCCGAATTCGATTGGGATTTAAATGTTTGGGCTTTTCAGCTTTGTGGTCTTCGATCGGTTGAACTTCTTGGGAATCAAGCGGTAGCAGCATGGATAAAACTCAGATTACAAGATCAGGTTTGCAATATTCTCTCTTAACCGGCCCCTAAAGTTTCTGCTTCTGATGGTTTTTGTGGTCACCCTTCAGTCCGCAGGAGCATTGGGTACTTGGGCATCAATATCGGCCTGAGTCAGGCTGGGAATGGACCAGGTGCCCTCACCCACTTTGAAGCTCTGGGCCGGTGGAAGGTTAAACGCCACTACACCAGTTTCAGGATTGCGATCGATCGCAAATTGCGTCCCTTCCACAATTTTGAGGGCCAGGGGTTCCGTCAACTCCTGAGCGGAGTCCAGGGGCGAAAAGGTGACCACAGATCCGGCAGGGAGGAAGACGCCCTGACAGGCAAAATCATCATCTGTGGTTTGCCCATCGCCCAGGTAATACAGAGTACCCGGTTGATCAGCAGGTACCTTTTTGGAACGCAGGTAGACAGCCAGGGTTTTGCCTGTGGCATTGCGGCAACTGGCCCGCGTTTCAGAGGTTTCCAGAATATACTTTTGTAATTGCAAGTCAGCCAATTTGAGTTGCAATTGCTCAGGTGTTAGGCTTGCTTCTGGATTGTCTTTCGATTGCAACAGGGTATCGATCGCCTGCACAACCTCCGCATAATCTGGACTGCGCTTAAATTTACCGGCGTCAGCCCAGGCAGGCTGATTCAGCAACAGACTCGCCAGTATGACAACGGTGATTAGAACCAATTTGATCAATTTCATCTGTCTTTTCCCATAACAACTTCAGTACCAGGGTTGGATACAACGCCGCTTTCGGTCGATCGGCTGCTATGCCGCAGCATCAGGACAGAGAGGCTGCTCACCACCAAGACCAGGACGGTTAGCCCTCGGTTTTCCAAGGTGTGACTATCGATCAGAATCAGCACACCCAGGCCGATCAAAACGTAGGGAACTAACTGATTTCCATAACGGGTCAGGGTCTGGGCGATCGCCGGTAGACGGGTTAACCGGTCAGCGGCATAGCACCAGACCCCCACCAGGGTGAAGAAGATCCCTAAAATGGTCAACAATTTTTCAGGCGTGCTGCTGGCAAACAACGGCATGTAGATGCCAATGTTGTCCCCACCATTGGCAAAGGTAATGGCTGCCACACTGTAAGTATAAGGGGAGAGAAAACTGGCCGCCCAGGGGCTGTGGGTAGTATCCAGCGTGATGGTTTCTTCCTCTGCGTCTGTGTCTGGATTCAGCAGGCGATTGAGGCCGATCGCGATCGGAACGATCCCCAACAGGCCAATCCAGGGACGGGGCAGGAGCAGACTGCCGAAGAAACCAGGCAGACTAGCCAGCACCAGGGCTGTAAATCCCAGGTATTGACCCGCAACGATGTGTCGTCGCTGGAACAGGGCATTGACCTGGGAGAAGAACAGCAGCAGCATGATAATGTCGTCCAGGTTGGTGGCTGTAAATGCAGTCAGTCCGGTGGAAATTGCCGTGAAAAGTGCAGGATTGGTCATTGTCCTAGTCCTTAAGCGGATGAGAGGGATCTAAGTCGTCTCCCACAAGGGAAGGAACCATGGCTTGACTGGCAAAGCGGGTATGAATTTCATCAATACTACGTTCCATCGTGGTCACAATCTCTGGAGAACGCAGTCGCTGGATCAGGAACCAGCCGCAGGTTACGGTCAGGTACAGCAGGAATAGGTAAGGAAAGCTATCGAAGGGCGCTTTCGGGACAGGAAACAGAGTGCTACCGGGAATACCAACGCACCCCAGAACCGGGATCACCATGAAGCCGATCGCCAACAGGGCGCACAGCCCATCCCAGGGTCGCAGACTGCCAATGCGATATAGATAAACGGGGGCTGCGATCGACACCAAAATGTATGCGGTCAGAAAGCCGAAGGTGCAGAGGGTGCCCAGGTAAGCCATGCTGTCAAACAGCTTGACATGCAGCAGGGACATGGAAGCAGGCACCAAAAACATCAGCAGGGAGGCGATCGTGACTGCAATGTGAGGGGTGCGGTTGGCGGTGTGGGTTTCCCCGATCGAGGCATGGAACAACCCGTGCCGCGCCATCATGAAGAACACCCGCGCAGCTGGATTGATGCTGCCCAGAACGCAGGCGAAGAAACTAACCAGGGCACAAAGACTCACCAGTTCGCCCAGAAAACCAACGCCAGCTTGTTGGGCCAGGAAGGTCAGAGGGGCTTCATGATCTGCGAGAGAAGCAGCGCTGCCGTTGAAACCGAGAACTTCGACATAAGCCATGACCACGAAGAACAGACCCGTCAGCAAAGTACTTCCCACAACAGCTCTGGGAATAGTTTTCAAAGGCGATCGGGCTTCATCTCCCAGGGTTGACGCACTTTCAAACCCAGAAAACCCAAACACCACCAGCACCAATCCCATGGCGATCCCGCCGGGTGTAGTTCCCTGCAACGTCAGTTGGGGCAGATCTAGAACAAAGCCCCGTTCAGCCCAGACAACCAGGCCCAGAAGTAAAATGAGCGCGACAGAAGCCCCTTCCAGAATCAGCAGAGTTTTGGCGGACAGCTCAATATCTTTGTAGGCCATATACCAGGCAATTCCGGCTCCCAATGCCAGCAGAGTGATCTCAGAAGGATGTACCCCGATATGGCCGAACAGAGTCGTGCTGAAATTGGCAAACCCACACAATACGGCCATTCCAGTAAATAGATAAGCCAGCACCAGACTCCAACCACAAACCACCCCTGCTGTGGGGCCTAACCCTTTGACGATGTAGGTATAGAGCGATCCCGGTGAAGCAGAGCGACTGGCAAACTGGTTGATATTGATGCTGACAAACACCAGCCCAATCATGCCAATCAGCATACTCAACCAGGTACCATTGCCAGCGCTGACGAAGATGAGGCCCATGTTGGCTGCCGGAGTAGTAATAGGAGCAATGACAGCGAAGGATTGCCCCAAAACTTCTCGAAAGGGAAGACATCCTGATTTCAATCCATGATGACTTCGGTTTAATCCCAATTCATTCATTTGCTGGCAGCTCCCTGTGGAATGATTGTCACCTGGTTCAATGTCTTAAAAGGTCCATTTTGGACCATCCGATCTTGATTAATTGGGGGGTCAATCAAAATCTTTCCTTTACTCTATTTGGGATCACCAATAGAATCAAATAGTCTTTTTTCTTAAAATAATAAATTAAGTTTATAAATTAGTAGAAAATATATTTATAAGCGTTTCTCAGTAAAAGTTTTGAGGGTTTTTAATTGATTTAATTCCTCTATTTACTCCTTGAGAATGTGGATTTAATTCCTCCTTCTCAAGGAGTGAATGAAAATACTACAGCGTTTTTTATGCTGGTGAGGCACAGTAACAGCAATGAGAGAACCAGTTCCTTAAGTCGCTCGATGACACCTGGGAGAAAGCTTCATCAATAGCTTTGGCAAGTTCTGGATAACTGCGTGCCTTAATCGAACGCAGAATGCTCTTAATCTTTGAAAAGCAATTCTCGATAGGCGAAAAGTCTGGTGAGTAAGGGGGTAGGAAAATTAGCTTGGCTCCTGCATCCTCAATCAAATTTCTAACGTCTTCACCCAGATGAATAGAGCAGTTATCCAGGATGACACAGGCACCTTTCCATAACTTAGGCACAAGTTTCTGGGAAATAAAGGCTTCAAAGGTCAGTCCATCAGTTGACCCCATGAGATTGCAGTAAGTCACGACCTCCCGCAGACTAATCGCCCCTAGAATCGAGACTCGTTTCCCTCGCTGGCTTGGACGCTTGCCATGTGCTCGTCTGCCTTTCGGTGCACGCGCCCAGAGTCGGGTCAAGGCTAAGTCCACTCCTGATTCATCAATGAAGATTAGATTTTGAGCTAGAAATCCTCGAACCAGTTGCCAAAATTCGACTCGTTTAGTTTGCACTCGCTCAGTTTCCTTTTCGTCGGGATGCAGAGTTTTTTTTAAGCGTTAAGTTCAGCTTCTCTAGCATTCGAAACATTGTCGAAACGCCAACTCGGACACCGACCCTCTGTTCTAACAAGTTACATAACTCTGCCAACGTCGCGTCGTTATTCGATTCAACAATCGTCTCTAAAATCTCCAGTTGCTCAACACTTAGTTTGGTCGGTGTTTGCACAGTTCGTTGTTTGGGGACAATCTCACCTGTTTCCCGATGTTGTTTGATTAACTTTCGCACGAAACTATAAGCAACTCGAAATTGTATAGCGATTTGACGTTGCGACGTATTCCCTTCAAGATATGCATCAACAATTTTCTGTCTAAGATCTAGTGAGTATGGTTGCACTTGATTGAGCATGAAGTAAACATACAAATCATTCTATCAAATACGCCTCACTAGGCTGGAAATTGCTGTATCAACATAAAGTTCTGAAACAGAGCATACCCTTTCCGCCTCAAGTCGTAACGTTAAGGGGTAAATCCGTGGCTCCAATCAGTCACCCATAGGCTGAAAGTCAGAAACCGAAGCACCCGCTCTATGGTAAGCAACGGAAAAAAATGACTAGAGTCATCCAGAAAAGTTCTTACGAATGCAATGCTTTCAATGGAGCTTTGCAACAGGTATTGCCAATATGGACGTTGTAGATGAACGTCTAATTAAGAAAAGTAAGCAATAAAGACAGGGGCATAGGATTATCCACCGCTCTACGCCCGTCTTCAATACTTGGAATAGATTCGAAGTATTCAGCACAAAAGACCTTACCAGCTAGGGTTAGCTCGTGGCAATTAGCCTGAAGACAGATTCTATGCCCTACACCATACTCTGCGTTCAACCGAGCCCGCTTCGCATGAACATAATCTTTAAAGGCTGCTTTAGCTAGCTTCTCAGTCTGTTCGCGTGTGAGCCGAAGTTTTTTTCTGAAGCTGGGATCTTGATTGTGTTGACACCATTCCAACCAAAAATCAAGCGACGGATCTGGTGCTGTATTGTCTATCTGCGATCTCCCATGCAGAATATCTGCCAGGAAGGCTTCTGGTAATCCGACTCTATGCTCTGCAACATAATGGATCAACCCATCCGGCCATATCCAGTAGCCATCTGTGAGTTCATCACTGCCTAGGTATATGCCTGAAAACCTACACCATGAGAGACCACAGGCTCGTCTATAATGCTTTCCTGCTTGAAGATAGGCAAGTACCTTGCTTGCCGCCTCTGGTGGTAGCTGGTCAGCAACTTCTTGAGGCGCTAAAAAGCGATCGTCGTAAACGCTTTCAATCCAATATCCAATCAGAGGCATGATTTCAATAATTTAACGGTTGCTTTTGTGGTCAACCCAGACAAGTCTAATTGAAGCGAGGGAAGATGGGACTCCCCTCAAGATTGAGAGATGGCCTGGTCTCATAGATCTGTACGTCTTGAGAGCCTTGAGGTATGCAGAGGTTGATCTACTTTCCAGCCTTCCAATCTAGTAGACCAAATTAAAAGTTTTCGAGGGGGTGAAACCCCAAACCCCCATGTTGCAAAGTTTATTGTTTGCAACACTAGGCTGGAGGGAATTGGGCAGAATCATCCCGTCCGGTTAATAATTGCGATTTCATCGCCTCTAATTCGGCATCCACGTCTGACCCACTTTCCAGAGCCGCAAATTTTTTGGTCAGATCGTCAGCTCCTAATTCTGCGATCGCCTGGGATTGGGCCTCCAATTGCAGCACCTTTTCTTCCATCCGCTCAAAAGCAGTCATAGAACTGCTGTTAGAACCCACCCGGCCCATCATCTCATTGATCTGCTGCGATGCTTTGGCGGAGCGGGCACGGGCGATATAAAGGTCTTTCTTCGACTTGGCTTCTGAGATCTTCCCTTCCAGGAGCCGCATGTTTTGCTTCATCTCGTTCACAATGCCGGTTTGCTGCTCGACCTGGGTTCTTAATGCGGTGGCAGTCTCCTGGTAGGTTTTCCGTCGAACCAGTGCCTCGCGGGTCAGATTCTCATCGCCCTTTTCCAGAGCCAGTTGTGCCCGTCGATACCACTCATCAGCATTGGTCTGGGCCTGGGACATCTGACGTTCCGTGCGTTTCTGGGTGGCGATCGCCTGGGCTACAGCCTGTCGCAGGTGAATCAGGTCATCTTGCATATCCAGCACGGTCTGTTCCAGAATCTTCTCTGGATCTTCGGCCTGACTGATCAGGCTGTTGAGGTTAGCACGAATCACTCGAAGGATTCGGTCGAAAAGTCCCATGATGGATCTCCGTCAACAGTTCTGGAGCTGAATAGAGGTTGTGAATCCAGGAATCTGGCGCACCTGATCCGTCGATCGGAGACTGCCATCCTCATTCCTGCTGCTTCACCCTTCATGGTACCGCACCTTTTCAGGTTGTCGTTAGGACCCGGTCAGCGCGGCTTCACCTCTGCATTGATTCCCTGTTGCTGCAGTGTCTGAACCATTTCCTGGGCTTTGGCCGGATCCTGGAAAGAGCCAACTTGAATTTGGGCTCCCTGAGGGGAATTGCGCACGAACGCATCGGGAACTGCCTGTTTTACCTGTTCTAGCGTCTGATCTCCATTAAAAGGAGTGGTCACCACGTACTTACCAGGCTGACTGGGGGCGATCGGTTGCCCAGGCACCGCTTCCTGGCGGGCTGATGGTGTCACTGACTTTGGAGGTCCTGCAGGTCGAGTCGATGCGGCCTGACGGGAGGGTTTGGCTGCTCTGGAACGGGTCGGAGCAATCTGAGCCGGGGCCGGAGGGGCAACGGTTCGCGGAACGGTGGGTTGGGGGGGAAGAGATTGGGCCGCTTCGATCGGGGATCGGGTGGGGACGGCAACGATCGGAGGGTCAGAGAATGGGATAGAGCTAGAATTGAGGGGGGCAACCGATGGAAGAGCTGTTGAGCCTGGCTGGCGCTTGGGCGAAGCGGCTGTTTTGGCAGCAGTGGAGGCAGTCGTTTTCAGCTTCAATTGAGCCTGGGGGGAAGCTGCCGCCGCTGTTGGTGAACTGGGGGGTGTGCCATTAGGTACGGCATTTGTTTCCAGGGTTCCCAGGGTATTCAGGTTCAGATTGACAAACTCTTTAGCAGTCAGATCGGGTGAGTTGGGAATCGAGGTGGGTCCATCCGAGTCGCTCCGAACCGCTGGTAACTTGATCGGCTGCTGGTCTACCTTGGGGGCAGCCGCCTGGGGCTTGCGGTTCAGGCCGATCTGGTGCAGCTTGACCTGATTCATGGCGACATAGCCTACACCCGCGCTGGAAAAGAGCAGCAACAAGACTGAACCTATTCCCAGAGGATTTAACCAGCGAATGCCTGATCCCGAGGAGGCAGCCATCTGGCCTTCTTCCTCGGAGAGGGTTTTCAGGAGCTCTTCAGAAGACTCGAAATAGCTGTAGGGATCCGCTTGCTCACTCAAATCTACTTCTGAATAGGGCTGCAGGGCTGGTTCAGGAATAGCTCCCACCTGGGTTGGAGGCGTTGACAGCACCATGCCCGGCTGGGCATCGACGGATCGTTCCTCCAGGGGTTCTGGGGAGGCCGCTGGGGCTGCAGAAACAATCTCTTCTGATGAATTCGATAATGGACTGCGGGTGGGTGAGATAACGGTTGGGGTCAGGGGTCGGGAAATGGTTGGTGAAACAGGCTCCGATCGATCGGCCCCTCGCTGCTGCTGGGAGGGCTCTGGGGTAGACGGAGTTCCGATCGAAATCAGGTCAATTGGTTTGCTGGCCACCCGAAAAGGACTGGCTCCGGCTGCAACTGGTTGCTGAGATCTGCGACGGCGACGGTATCGGGCTAACTCCTCGTCCAGATTGATATTTAGGCTACTGAGGGCGGCCTGTAATATAGGATGCAAAGAGCCGGTATGGACCTGATTTTCTGGAGACGCGATCGAGGAAGGTCTACTCATCCCATCACTCCAATCTGAACATTGAAATCTTAAGGGCGATCTAAGAGCATAAGTATAGCGAAGTCGGGGCAGAATGCCACTGATTATTGCGGATGATTGAAAGAAAGATGGCGATAAATCTAAAAATAAGTTGAAATAATATCCAATTGGCGAGTTGACTTGTTATTTGCTAACTGTTGGCTGTGAATGGTTTTATGTCCCTGAGTTCACTGAATCACTTGCTCAATCACCTGGAGAGCCAGGAATCCTGGAAAGAACGGCAGCAATTTAAGCGCCTGCTGAAGGCATGGCCAGCAATTGTTGGGCCTGTTGTTGCAGCCCAGACCCGTCCCTTGGGGATTCAAGGTGACAGTTTAAAAATTGCGACATCTAGTTCGGTCTGGGCCCAGAATCTGGTCTTTGAGCGGCGGCGGATTTTGGAGAAGTTGAATCAGCAGCTTTCCCTGTCTCTGGCGGATATTCGGTTTTCTACCGCTGGGTGGCAGCAACCGGCTGCAGGGATGGCCAACGCCCCAGGAGAAACGCCCATTCTCTGGCGAGATCACCCCAGTCTTGCGTCTGGGATGGCCAGGCCCCGTCCTCGTCGAGATCCGTCCCAACCAGACCCAACCCCGGAATCGGCGTTTCAGCAGTGGGCCAGCATGATCCAGGCTCAAGCCCGTAATCTGCCTACCTGTCCTCAATGTCATTGCCCCTGCCCCCAAGGGGAACTCGATCGCTGGGCAATTTGCTCGATTTGCCTGCGCAATGCCCAGTCTTCTTAACCCGATCCGGCAACCTGGTATACTGGGCTAGCTGTTTACAGGATTGTACTTTGGGCACTGAGCTCCGGAGCTATGTTTACTTGGATAATTTGCAACCTCAGCATGCAGCCTATCTGGGAACAGTGGCTTCCGGTTTTTTACCCCTGCCCGGAGACGCTTCTCTCTGGATTGAAATCTCTCCCGGCATTGAAATTAATCGCATCACGGATATTGCCCTCAAATCTGCGGTTGTGCGCCCGGGGGTACAGATTGTTGAACGGCTCTATGGGCTCCTGGAAATTCATTCCAGTAAACAGGGAGAAACTCAGGCTGCAGGGCAAGCCATTCTCCAGTCCCTGGGAGTTCGGAGGCAGGATTGCCTGAAGCCCCGGGTGCTCTCCAGTCAAGTGATTCGAAATATTGATGCCCATCATGCCCAACTGATCAATCGTGCCCGCCCAGGGCAAATGCTCCTGGTGGGGCAGACCCTCTATGTCCTGGAAGTTGAACCAGCCACTTATGCCGCTCTGGCAGCCAATGAGGCCGAGAAGGCAGCCCTGATTAATATTTTGCAAATTTCTGCTGTAGGCAGTTATGGCCGTCTTTATCTGGGTGGAGAAGAGCGAGATATTCTGGCTGGCTCCAGAGCCGCATTGGCGGCCCTCGAAAACGTAGCCGGTCGGGAAATTACCCCGGTCCGTAAAGAATAGCCTGGAATTTGAGTCCGCTTTAAAAACTGCCACCCATCTTATTCAGATTGCTCCCTGGAATCACCAAAATCAGAGGTGAGGTTTATAGAGTCAGCCCTGGGAGGAATTGTGATGAGAAGGACAAAAATTAAATTGATCCCAACCCTGGTTCTGTTTACGTTAACCGGCTTGCTGGCTTTTTACCTGCCCATTCCAACCCTCACCTCTTTCACGACGACATCAGGGAGTGATTGGATTAGCTCAGATACCTGAGGTGATTATTCTGCCCGATAGGAAGGGGCGGAACGATGAGCGTCCGTTTCATAAACTTCTGGTTGCATATAACTCAGAAAAACGGACTCTTGCAAAGACAAGAGTTCCTCTTTCCAAAGCCGTTCAATCTCAAAGCTTTCCCAAGAAGGAGCAAAGGGTGGCAAAGCAAGGGAACATGCTTTCCAACCACTCCGAACTGATACGTTCAGTTGCTGACAGCTACCTCCCCGACGCCCTTCAGGAACATAATGCCGACAATGCCGACAGGTGGATGTAGAAATGCTGGGACTGTTGGTAAAAGACATTGGAAATTCATAGATTGCTTAACTTCAATTTTGCAATAGTCTTCTAGATGCCAGATCTGCCAAAACCCTTTTCAAGTCCTCTCTTGAGCGATCCCAAAGAAACCATTAGCTTCCGATTCTCTTTAGCTTTCTCTTAAAGAACCGACATATTTAATCCTGCTGCTGATCTTGAAGAACTTAGCCGCTTTAGCTTAAAACTGATTGGGGATCAAGGGTAAATAACACTGAGAAAGCTTAAAAAAGACTGAATGGTGCTGATTTAACGGCACTGATTTGTAAGATTAATAATTTTGCTATGAAACTCACAAGTTCTTTAATCAGAGGAGGGCTGGGGCTAATACTTTCTGGGTTGAAACGTCTGGGAATCCTGCTAAGTTGATGTGCCCTGACTGATTTCCCCCTATAATGTCGGCTTGGTTGAGTTGAATGGGAGCCCATGTCTGAAACGCCAGAAATGTCAAATGAGGGTGAAGCACCAGGAGGGCCAGACATTGAGGCACTGGTGCGATCGCTGCGCCGCAAAGAAGGAACCTGGGTGGAGTGGGGGCAAGCCTGTCAGCAACTGCAGAAAGCTGGCCGCAGTGCTCAGTGGATTTTTGAGGAAACCGGATTTGAGCCCATTCACCAGAATCAGGTGATGGTGGCGGCTCAGGTCTATGCCAGTCTTCTCAATCAGGGTATTTCAGCTTCTACCCAGGCTCACTACGAGCGCAAGGGCAGCGATATTCTTTATGAATTGCGAATTTTGGCCCAGGAAGATCGAGCTGCCGTGGCAGAGCTGGTTTTAGAGCGAGGACTCGATCTGGATGAAGCCCATGAAGTGGCGCGGGCGGTGAAAGAATTTTCTCGTCTGGTAGTTATTCCTGAGGGGTTTACCGCCCATCCCGGCGATGCGGTGGCTTATCAGATCTGGAAGCTGACCCGCCAGAAATCCGATCTACAGGAGCGCTCTCGCTTGATTGCCCAAGGGCTGAAGTTTGCCTACAGTCCTGCGGCCCGCCAGAAAATTGAGCAGTTGCTGACTGATTTTACGGTGACGCCAGCCCGACCCGCTCCTCTGCTGCCGGTTTATCGTCTGGAAACGGATGATGAAATGCCTCGTCTTTTACCCGTGGTGGGGCAAATGCCCCTGTCAGTAGAGGATTTTAAGGCAGTGCCTCTGCTGGAGGAAGTCGGACCCTTCCAGATCGTGAAGTTTTCTGGAACAGGGGCCTGGATAGCGATTCCAGGCTGGCAGGCAATTTTGGGTGCGGCAGATCCGGTGGCGTTTTTGTGTGATTCGGAGCATCTGCCGACGCCTTTGCCTGGGAATACCGAGGAGGTGATGGTGGTAGTCGATCGGGCCCAGCGAGATTGGGATGGGAATAGTTATTTTGTGGTCGATCGATCGGGCCAACTGGATTTGCAATGGTCTGAGGAGGCTCCGGAACTGAGGATTCTGGGGCGGGTGATCGTAGTGATGCGACCGAAGAAGATTTTGGATGAGGCTGCGACCAAGGAACTCTGGCAAATCGATGAATGATTGGGGAAAGGACGGGATGAATCGCGTCCTTACAGGCGTTCGATCGTGGGGTATTGGCGATCAAGGGCAACACCCGCCCCTTCGCCGCAGGTGCGGGGGGTGGGAAACATTTTGCCGGGATTGGCCAGACCCTGGGGATTAAAAACCTGTCGCACCCACTGCATGGTTTCCAGATCGGTTTCTGTAAACATCTCAGGCATGTAACAGCGCTTGTCGGCTCCGATGCCATGTTCACCGGAGATACTACCGCCTGCACGAACACAGAGTTTCAGGATTTCTCCTCCCAGCTCCTCCACCTGCTCCAGGGCTCCGGGAATGCGGTTGTCGAACAGGATCAGGGGATGGAGGTTGCCGTCTCCAGCATGGAACACGTTGGCAATCTGATAGCCAAACCGATCGCTCAGAGCTGCAATTTCCTTCAGGATAGAGGAGAGTTGGGTGCGGGGAATCACGCCATCTTGGACGTAGTAATCGGGGCTCAGCTTTCCGGCTGCGGCGAAGGCAGCCTTCCGACCCTTCCAGAGTTTTAGTCGTTGTTCTGGGTCCGTGGCTATGGCGATGTTGCGGGCTCCATGTTGACGGCAGATGGTTTCGACCTGACGACTGCTGGCTGCCACTTCTGCCTCCAGCCCATCCAGTTCCACCAGCAAGATAGCCTCCGCATCCCGGGGATAACAGCCGGTTGCGACTACATCTTCCACCGCATTAATACTAAGGTTGTCCATGATCTCCATCCCGCCCGGAATGATCCCGGATCCGATAATATCGGCAACACTGTTGCCAGCAGCTTCCATCTGGGTGAAGTCGGCCAGCAACACATGGACTGCTTCCGGGGATTTGAGAATTTTCAGCGTAATTTCTGTCGCGATCCCCAGGGTGCCTTCTGAACCGACGAAGAGTCCAGTCAGGTCATAGCCCGGCATTTCTGGCACCGCACCACCGACATCAACCACCTCGCCGGTTGGCAACACCAATTTCAGGGCCAGGACGTGGTTGGTGGTGACCCCATATTTCAGGCAATGAACGCCCCCGGAATTCTCAGCTACGTTGCCCCCGATCGAGCAGACAATCTGGCTGGAAGGATCAGGTGCGTAGTAGAACCCAGCCCCACTCACAGCCTGGGTCACCCAGCTATTGATCACACCCGGCTGGACGACCACCCGTTGATTCTCCAGGTCCAAATCCAGGATCTGACGCATCAGGGCGGTGACAATGAGCACAGAGTTTTCGATCGGCAATGCGCCGCCAGATAAGCCCGTTCCAGCGCCTCTGGCAATAAAAGGAACCTGGTGGGCAATGCAGATCTGGACCACATGAGAGACCTGCTCGGTCGATCGGGGGAGGACCACCACCGCTGGGCGTTGTCGGTAGCTGGTCAGGCCATCACACTCGTAGACGAGTAATTCTTCCCGGCGACGAACCACTCCATCTTTGCCGACCACCGCTTCAAACTGTTGAATCAACACAGGCCAGTTGAAGGTTTTGTCTTGTGTCTGCATAGGAGGTGGGGGACTAGCGAGTAAGGAATCTGCTTTAATCCTATCCCCTCTCTCCCCCTATTTCTGGAACTCGACAGACTCTAGAAAAGCAGTTACTTCCGGCGCATCCAGTTGCTTCCCATCCACCAATACAAACATTTGATACAAGGTGCCGTTGACATAAAAAATTCGGGCTTTGGCCAGCAGAGTTTCTCCCTTGTTCAGGGTGATCTCCCGTCCCGGAAACCCCTGGGCTGTAATTTTCGTTTCCTGGGTGATGGTTGCCCCCATGCCTCTGGCCAGACCATCCCGACTCCCATCGAGCCCCTTCTGCACATCAAAGCTCATTCCGGATGGAAAGATGAACTTGTTATGGGAAAGGGCGTAGGCCCGTTTTGCTGACTTATCTTCATAGGTCACCAGGACCAAGTTGGTTTTGCCTGCCTTGGTATCCAGGGTGCGGGTGTCTTCCCTGGGTTTGCCAGGAAAGCGAGCCGTGTACTTCCCGGTTGGCGAGGTGTAGTTATACCAGGTGCTGGCAATGGTGGCGGGATTGGTGACAACTGGAGTTGCTGGGTTGCTGCTTGCCTTGGGTCTATTTGTACAGGCGGCTAGGGCGATCGGTAGCATCAGGGTGATCACCAGATGCCGATACTGAAGCAGAGGATGGGATGGCGGCATACTGAATCAGGGTAAAGTTGGCAGGTTGCTGAACTTATTACGAACTTATACCAAGTTACATTTGGTTTCACAGGCTTGCAGGATCACTGGCCTGGCCTCCTGAAGGCAGGCAGGCTAAAAATTCCTGGACCCTGGTCCAGATCTGCTCCAGAACATCGGATTGCTCCGGATCAAACCAGAGAATTGTGGGATCAGCCCGGAACCAGGTCCGCTGCCGCTTGGCGAGTTGGCGGGTATGAACCACGATCTGGGTCTGAGCTCCATGGAGAGAGAGGCCACCAGCCAGATACTGCCGAATCTCCCGGTAACCCAGGGTCTCCAGGAGCGGTAAATCAGGCCCATACTTGTGGCAGAGGGTTTCTACTTCTGCCACAAGACCGGCCTCAATCATCCCTGCAGTGCGCCGTTCAATCCGATGATTCAGAATAGTAGGTTCACAGGACATCCCAATTTGCAGGATAGGATAGGTCGGGGGCTGGCCCGTTTGTTGCTCTGACAGCGATCGACCGGTGGTATAGTACACTTCCAGAGCCCGCAATGTCCGCACCTGGTCGTGGGCATGAATCCGCTGGGTGGCGATCGGGTCAACCTGCTGCAGGAAGGCGTAGAGCTGGACCTGACCGAGGGCCTGGAGTTGCGATCTCAGGGCCGCCTGAGGCGGTATCCTGGGAATGCTCAGGCCCTGGGTAATCGATCGCAAATATAGACCGGTGCCCCCAACGAGCAGGGGGACTGCAGTGGCCGAGGAAGTCTGCAACTGGGCAATCAGAGTTTGGGCTTGCTGCTGGTAATCTGCCAGGGTTAAAGTCTCGGTGGGGTCGCAGATGTCAAGCAGGTAATGGGGAATCTGTGCCCGCTCTGCCAGGGTTGGCTTGGCGGTGCCAATGTCAAATTCCCGGTAACAGGCTCTGGAATCGGCGTTTAAAATAACGGTTTCCATGCGTTGAGCCAGTTTTATGGCCAGTCCAGATTTGCCCACTGCTGTAGGGCCGCAGATCACAATCAATCCAGGGTGCATAACCGAGGCAATTCATTTGTTCTATAATAGACAATATGGATCCCTAAACTAAACAGGGCTTGTAATGCCTCTAAAATCGCTTTTAACCCTTTTATGTTAGAATTTCGATGAATTTTGCTGTTCTGAAAGCTGGGGAGCTTTAGAACGTTCTTGGGAGCGCTTTATTCATGACAACCAATAGCTATGATGCCAGTCAGATTCAGGTTCTTGAGGGGATTCAACATGTCCGAACCCGTCCCGGTATGTACATTGGTAGTACCGGCCCTCGGGGACTTCATCATTTAGTTTATGAGGTTGTCGATAACTCTGTCGATGAAGCTCTGGCTGGTTACTGTAAGCAGATTCAGATCAGTCTGAACCCGGATGGGTCTGCCACCATCACGGATGATGGGCGTGGAATTCCAACTGGGATTCATCCCCAAACCGGTAAATCGGCCCTGGAGACTGTAATGACGGTACTCGGAGCCGGAGGTAAGTTTGGCGGGGGTGGCTACAAGGTTTCCGGTGGTTTGCATGGGGTTGGGATCTCAGTGGTCAATGCCCTGTCGGAGTGGGTTGAAGTGAAGGTCTGGCGGGAACAGCATGTTCATACGCAGCGTTATGAGCTGGGTGTGCCCGTCACCACGCTCCAGGTTGCGCCTTGGCCGGAGCCTCGGACTGGAACATCGGTCACCTTCAAGCCCGATGCCAATATTTTTACAACCACAACCGAATTTGATTACTTGATCCTGTCCAATCGTTTTCGGGAACTGGCTTATCTTAATGCCGGGGTTCAGATTGCGTTTACAGATAACCGCCTGGAGTTGCTCAAAAGTGAGGAGCCCAAGACTGAAACCTATTACTATGAGGGCGGCATCCGCGAATATGTTGCCTATATGAACCGGGATAAACAGCCTTTGCATGAGGAGCTGATCTATGTCCAGGGAGAGCGCAACACTGTGACGGTGGAGGTGGCTCTGCAGTGGTGTGTCGATGCCTATACGGACAATGTCCTGGGTTTTGCCAACAACATCCGCACTGTAGACGGGGGCACGCACCTGGAAGGGTTAAAGGCGGTGTTGACCCGCACCATGAATGCGATCGCCCGGAAACGAAACAAGCTGAAGGAAAATGACCCCAACCTGGCTGGAGAAAATATCCGGGAAGGGTTGACCTGCGTAATTTCGGTGAAGGTTCCCAACCCGGAATTTGAGGGTCAGACCAAAACGAAGCTGGGAAACCCGGAAGTGCGGGGAATCGTGGATTCCCTGGTGGGCGAGATCCTGACAGAATATCTAGAATTCCGGCCTGCTGTGGGGGATGCCATCCTGGAAAAGGCGATCCAGGCGTTTAATGCGGCGGAAGCGGCCCGTCGAGCCAGAGAGCTGGTCCGTCGTAAATCGGTGCTAGAGTCTTCTACCCTGCCGGGTAAACTGGCGGACTGTGCCTCTCGTGATCCCAGTGAATCAGAGATCTTCATCGTGGAAGGTGACAGCGCCGGTGGGAGTGCCAAGCAAGGCAGAGACCGTCGGTTCCAGGCGATTTTGCCCCTGCGGGGTAAAATCCTCAATATTGAGAAGACGGATGATGCCAAAATCTACAAGAACAATGAAATTCAGGCTTTAATTACGGCCTTGGGACTGGGCATTAAAGGGGATGAGTTTGATGCCTCTCAGTTGCGCTATCATCGCATTTGCCTGATGACCGATGCAGATGTGGATGGAGCCCACATTCGGACCCTCTTGCTGACCTTTTTCTACCGGTATCAGCGATCTCTGATTGAGCAGGGGTATGTCTACATTGCCTGTCCGCCACTCTACAAGGTGGAACGAGGTCGTAACCACTATTACTGCTATAGCGATCGGGAATTGACCACCTTGATTGAGCGAGAGTTTCCCCAGAATGCCAACTACACTGTCCAACGGTTCAAAGGACTGGGAGAAATGATGCCGACGCAGCTCTGGGAAACCACGATGAATCCGGAAAGTCGGACGCTCAAGCAGGTGGAGATCGAGGATGCCGCTGAAGCCGATCGGATTTTCACCATTTTGATGGGCGATCGGGTGGCTCCCCGGCGGGAGTTCATTGAAACCTATGGTCCCAAGTTAAACCTGGCCGATTTGGATATTTAAGTCTGCTTAAGAGGGGCAGGCATTGCCTACCTACCTGGGTGCTTTGTGCCAACCGGCTGCGATCGCTTCTGCCTCTGTGCAGAACCATTTCTCTCCCTTAGCTAGATCAATGGTTGTGGAGTTGTAATCCTCCATGCCTGGAAGATGATAAACCTTATTCTGAGTTTCCACTGAGATATTGCCTTTGATCGTGCAATTTGGTTTTGTCAGGGTTGAAATTGGAGAGCGAAATCGACTGCCTTGAAGTTCCATGACCACAAGGGCAATCGCAAGGAGACCTCCCATGCTGATCGCAATTTCTGCTAATCTACTTTGCCGGGGTTTCCGTTTGCTGGGGGCAGGTTGCGCTGGAACTCCTGAGATCGAGGCATGAACAGCTCGAACCTTACCATCTGCTTCCATCTTCAGCTCATATAGGATGGTGTCTCCGACCTGTGGGCGACGACTGCTCCCCTTGAGGGCACTGATGTGCAGAAAAACGTCTTTACCTCCGGTTTCCGGTTTGATGAAGCCAAATCCCTTGCCATCTTTCCAGTTTGACAGTTGACCTTTTTGCAAAATAGGTTTCATTATGCGAAAGTCCCATCGCCCTATGTCTGTTATCTAACAATCAGTTTGCTGTAATGGTGCTGTCAGGTTGTTATCTAAATCTTTAACAGCTTCCGCCAATCTTCAACAGCCTGAGGGGACCACATCCAGTTTTTTTGTAAAACCTCCGGACGAAAGCCGGTAGGCTGTTCTTTTAGTACACTATCCCGCATACTGAGTGACTCAGAAGTCTGGCCAGACTTTAAGAAAACTAGAGCCAGACCGGAATTGGCCATCAAGATGTCCTCACGCCTGAATGTCTTCGGCTTGACGGCATCTTTTTGCTCTTCAATCAGGTAGGAGGCACTAAACCAGACCTGTTGAGCGCGGTTCAGATCGCCCAGAGCGTAGCAGACAAACCCCAGCGCATTCAGGTAGGCCAGAGAATTGGGGTCCTTTTTAACTGCTGCTTCAAAGAAAGGCTTGGCCTGATGCAGGCTGTACTGTTTCCGATCGGCCCGTACCGACTGAACCACCAACCTGCCCCGGAGAAACTGAATCGCCGCCTGGTCTGCTTGGGCGGGTCTGGCCTGAGCCAGAACTGCCTCCGCCTCATCTAGGGCATTCCGATCGAGGAGCTGCTCGACAATGCGCTGCCCCAGGGCCGTTTGCCCCTGCTGGAGCGCTGCCTTCCCCTGTTCTGCCAGGGTGGCATTGTTGGTTGCAGGACGGGATGGGTTGGGGGATGGTTTTTTCGACTGCTGAGGTGATGGAGAAGAGGGCTTGGACCAGAGTTGCATCGCCTGGGGTAGGAGTTTGACCCCAGCCAGTAGGGCAATAGTAATCCCCATTCCTGCCAACAGGGGCCAGAGGATAGCCCAGAGTCGGGCCTGACCATTGCCCGTAGGATAGGCAGCAGGAACAGAACTCAGCCGGGATTCCAATCGGGGGCGGCTGTAAACAGATGCTCCTGAGGCCCCAACCGTATCCCCAGGTAGTAACCCATTTGAGCTGCTCTGGGCCTGATGGGTCAGGGTTGTCGGAAGCTGCATTTGCTGGGTCACCACCGATCGCCAGACCACGATCGGAACAAACGGAACTTTGAGAAAATCCCGGACCTGCCATTGGAAACTGTTAAAAGTGCCCAGTTCCAGATCGGCGGGCGCATAGACCGGTGACGTAGCTTGCTGACGGTAAAGGGGATTTTCGGGAATTTCTAAGGCCAGGAAGTTGCTGGTCTGTAATTCCAGGCCACCAGGAAGCAGGCTCTCCAGATTGGAAGCCTGGACGATCGGACTCTCTTCGTTGTCTTCAACTTCCAGCTCAGATTGGGATAGACGCTGGATTAACTCCCCGACAGAAGGTCGCTCTGCTTCCAGTTCGGGGTCATCCTGGTAGTTCAGGTTAGCCACCAGATCGAGGTAGTCCCGATCTCCGTTTAGGGGAGGATTCCCGGATTGAGGCATCACCCGTATGGGTTGAGTCACCGTGGTTTCACTGGCAGGCTGGGCCTGCCGGGGCAGATCTTTTGGTGGGGGAAAACTAACCTCTAGAGGCTGGGCCTGACCTGGCCGATCGTCCGCTGGATGCTCCCACAACTGAGCTGGAGTTCGGTTGGTGGGGGTAGCCAGGGGTGGGGGTGTTGTGGGGTTGGGGGCGACGATCGAACTGCTGGTACCGTTGAGGGGAGACACAACAGGTGGAGTCTCAACCAGAGGTGCATCCTGATCTCCATGGGGAGCCAGATAGCCATCAAAGTCTGGATGCATATACAGGATCGGCAAAGCCCAGTAAAGCTGTTGCGATCCGTAGGCGGAAACTAACCCCTGTCTAGCCCGACTGAGGCTCAGGTCTACCGGATAGCCCTGACGCAGATTTCGATAAAACAGGCGGGTCAGGGTGAGGGCGACCTCATCCGGGATGCGTTCTGCCATCGCCAGGACAGCAGGAATGCCTCGCCGCACCAGTGCTTCTGCCAGACTTCGCTCACACAACTCTTCGGTCAGGCTAACTGCGGCGGTGTAGGCTCCCCGGCAGGAATTAAAGACCACCATGCGAATGCCATTGTTAACCAGTAACCCGGCCAGGTCATCGCCACTCAGGGTTTCACTCAGACCAGTGCGTCGATTGACTAGGTAAAGGTTCCCCCCGGCTGCGGCCAGATTACTGTGGCCTGCGTAATGGAGAACATGATAGTGGCCCTGCTCCAGGGCCTGAGTCAATTGTTGCCGATCGGGCTGCTCCAGCAAAGTCAGCTGAATTTGGGGAGTTTTCGCAGCAGGCCGACCGTTAGAAAGATTGACTTGTTGTAACTCCTGCTGCAGGTGTAGAACTTCCTGCTTCAGCTCCAGATTCTCCTGATCGGTGGGTGCGGCGATGACCACCAGAATATTCAACTGGGGAATCTGACTCCAGGGCTGGCCTCCCCGCAGCAGAGTTTTGCTCTGCATCTGCAGGGGTAGCACCATAGAAGTAACAGTGGGTTGATAGCGTGAGAACACAATATCGGTGCCGGTTGCGATCGACCGATTTTCCGCATGAAGCACTTCCCAGGGCAGGCGGGGCAGGCGATCGCCCTTCAACCCCAAGCGCAACCGCAGCGTTTCCCGACAGTGATGGGCAATTCCCCTTGCCGTGGTCCAACTGTCACGAATTGTTCCTTGAAACAAAACGTTATAAAATTGCTGTCCCAGGTCCACCAGATTCGACGATCGCTCACCGGCGGACTGCCCGCCCTGCAGAATATTCATCAGGGGGTCATTCATCAACTGTCTGGCCTGATTTAGCCAAGTCTCCACCGGCCATCTGACTTGCTCTTCGGCCAATGGCACTCCCGGTGCGACCCGCTCAGTCCGCACCAAATATTCGTCGCTCCCAACTGGAGTTATAGAAAGATAAAACTCCTGAACCACTGCCTCAGGATCTCCCACCCTTTATCTCAGTTTCAGCTCGTTTGATCATGAGGATCTCACTTAATTAATTTGATCCTGATCCTGAAGTCTTTGTTCCACCGGCTGCAGAGCTTTTAAACATTCAGGACAATAACTTCATGAGCGTCAAGAGACTTAGATCAATCATACACGGGTCTAACTTTTCGTTCCATCAGTAGCCCCTGACTCAATTCGTTGCGCTATCCTGGGGTTGTCATCAATGGGTCATTTCTTCCCTGATACTGCTATGGAAACCTTTGCCTATCTCTGCCATGCTGCGCTTCGTGATCAAGCTGACCCCCTTCCGGTGCAAGATAGTGATGCCAGGGCCTCAGTCGCGGGCTCTCCATGGATGGAATTGCGCTGGCTGCCCCTAGCCCTTGCTTTGATCCTGCTGGTTTCAGTTGAGCAAGCCCTGGCCCTCCGTAAAGGGGACAAGGGGCCGGAGGTGCGATCGCTCCAGACCAGCCTCAAGCAGCAGGGATATCTGGTTGGTCCTGTGGATGGTCAGTATGGTTCTGGGACAGAACAAGCTGTGCGTCAGTTCCAGGCCGCAAAGGGGCTGAAAGCAGATGGGATCGCCGGGAAAGCCACCCTGGCGGCCCTGGGCCAAGTTGCTCAGGGGGGGCCTGTACTTGACGATGCTGGGGATGGTCAGACCCTGCGACGTGGTTCCAAGGGGCAGGCTGTGATGGTTCTGCAGGATCGGCTGCGGGAAGCAGGTTACTACAAAGGACCGGTGAATGGGAGTTATGGGCCGCAAACCGAGGCTGCGGTAAGGCAATTGCAGCAGGTGAATGGGTTAACGCCGGACGGTGTGTATGGCCCGAAAACAGCCCAGGCTTTGCAGCAAGGTAAGAGTCAATCGACCTCATCGGGGTCAGCAACAGGCTCCATGACCTCTACGGGGAAGACCATCGTGCTCCGACTGGGCAGCCGGGGGGTAGAAGTTTCGACGTTGCAGGAGCGGTTGAAAACTGCTGGAGCTTATGAGGGTAGCATTACCGGCATCTATGATGCTGCAACAGAAGCGGCTGTGAAGCGTTTTCAGGCAGATAGTAACCTCCCGGTAGATGGTATTGCAGGTATCAAGACGCAACGAGCATTGCAGTTATTCGCCACAGGTAGTGCCAGTTCTAAAGCCGTGGATGAATCTGTGGCAGAGCCAACTGCTCCTGCGATCGAGGACTCAGGCAATCCATCCGTGCTCAAATTACAGCAACGCCTGCAAGAGCGGGGGTTCAATCCCGGCCCTTTGGATGGCAAAATGGGGCCAAAAACCAATGCAGCGATTCAATCTGCCCAACGAGCGTTAGGTCTGCCTGAAGAAGATATTCGGAATGGTAATTTCTGAGGAGTATGTGGAGTGCAGCGCCTATTTTTAAGGTTGAGTCAGGCGTCGATAGTCTCTAGCCTGCTCTGGCGATCGGTTCGGCTGTAATCGGTTCGGCTGTAATCGGTTCTCGGCTGTTCCGCTGGGTGAATTCTACTAACCAGTCTTTCAGCCGCTGCATGGCCCGACAGTCATCCTCGTTGTATTGAATAATGGCTTCCAGGGAAGCTCGATCGCCCTGCTCCAGCCACTCGGTATACCAGCAAATGGCCAGGGCTCCATTGGCATTCGGATCGCGCCAGTCGAACCCTAGCCAGCGGGCGATCGGTTTGAGCGCATAACTTTCCACGGGAAGAATAACAGTTTGGGTAACCCATTCGTGCAAGTCAATGAAGCGAGACACCAGGGGTTCAATCAGGCTAGAGGGGGTATTGTAAAGCTTCCCCAAACGCTCAACTGTTTGGACTTCGTAGGGGCAGAAGTGGAAGATGGGGGCGTTGGGATAGCGCCAGACCAGTTCCAGAAACTGCTGCCAGGCAATGATTTCTGCATCAGGCTGTTCTGCCAGTAGGGAATAGAAGGTTTCGGTTCCCGTTTGCCGATCAACGACCAGAACCCCATGCAGGTAGGCCAGATTGAGTTCGGGCTCTGCCTCAATATCGAAATAGAGTTCTATATCAGCGGTAGGTAACTCCTGGAGTGAGGATAAAAGCCCCGTTTCTCGAAGAATCGCTCGATTTTGGAGCGTAGACTGAGCTTGTAAAACGAGCTTCTGTGCCACTTCTGGATTAAATCCCGGTAAATTAGCCAGCCCGTCGGAACTACGGTAGGCCAGAGATTCAACAGTGGTGAGATTTTGGGCCTGGAGCTGGATGTAGCGGCTGGCAGTCACCCCCGGCAATAGGGAGAGATGTTGTTGCGACTGGGCAATGTCATAACAGTGACTGTACCAGTGGCAGAGGCTGCAGCGATTCCGAGCGATGAATACTTCTGGCGCTTCGGGTTGATTTAAAGTCTGGATGCAGTCCTGCAGAATTTTTTCCATGTCTGGCAGGATTTTCCACAGATCGACCTCATAGGCTCCCTTTTCTCGCAGGAGCAGCCAGCTATGCTCAGGCCAGGCTTCCTGGACGGCGGCCAGAACTTTCACATTAAAGGCCGCAACGATCTGATACTCTAGCTTGGGGCGTTTGCCTAACTTAATTTCGGTAGGGACATATAGCCAATCTCCAAATTGAGATTGACCGGAGTGTTTGACCAGCAAATCGGGCCGACTCAAAAGCGTGACCTCCTCTGAGATCTGAGTCAGCAGCACTCCCCGGTTAATACAATCTACCCCCTGCTGCATCAGGTCTAAAGTGGCTGCCATCCCCCCCTGCCAGTCATTTTCAGCAAAGGTGGGTTGTTGCCACGATCGATCGCGCAGGCTCGATCTACGATGGGTGGCGCTATCCTGGATCAACTTGAGTAGATAAGCGCTGGGCGGATCCCGCTGGCTGAGGTCGCCAAACGTATCGAGGTACGCTCGACGACTACACCGCTGAAAGTAGAGCAAAAGTTCGGCTGTCAGAAACATGCCTCCAAACTAGCAGGAAATTGGCCACGCTGCAGCTATTCTGGTAAACTTGATGGCTCTGACGCCCCTTCGCTAAAATATGGGGAGGAGCTTCTGAGGCACGCATAATGCTTCAGTATGATTCGTTACAAGATAACCCACTGTTATGCTTGCCCCAGGTTGAAGACCGACCAGAGACAGATAGTCTGCCTGGGGATAACGAGTTACAAGTTATTATCCCGACCGGATTATGGGCAATCCTATCTCTGGTGTGGGCCGACCCGTCCAAGTGGTTTTTTGGCATCAATATCGGACTTCACGCTGCTCCAACAGAGCCAGCGATCGGCCCAGACGGGTTACTGAGCCTCGGTGTAAAGCGGTGTAAGCGGGAGAGTCCGACTGATCCAAACGGTGAACGGGGTCGCTAAGAACGCCAACTGCGGGAGGACCTGCTGAAAAACTTAAAAGTTCGGGGAATTCACCTAGAAACTTTGTGAGAACAGAATCATGATCCTTGCCTCCTTGTGGGTTATCTATGTCCGAACCCTATCAACGACGAATTGTACTAAGCTGTCCTGATGCCTCATGAAGTCTTGAAATCAAAATATTAAGGATCTGAAGCATTCGTGACTATCGGCATCAACCATCTGGAGCAATACCGTCAGCAGTTTCCAGCCCTGGCGAACAAGACTTATTTCAACTACGGAGGGCAGGGACCGATGCCCTGGGTGGCCCTGGAAGCGATTCGAGAGGCCCATGAGCAGATTCAGAGCCGGGGTCCCTTCACCGGGGCAACGAATGAGTGGCTGAACCAGGAGACCGTTCAGACCCGTCAGACGATCGCCACCGAGCTGACTGTTCCAACCGATACCATCACCCTGACCGAGAATGTCTCGATCGGTTGCAATATTATCCTCTGGGGGATCGACTGGAATGCCGGGGATCATATTCTTCTGACGGACTGTGAACATCCCAGTGTGGTGGCCACTGTCCAAGAAATCCAGAACCGGGTGTTTGTGGAGGTGTCGGTCTGTCCCTTGCGGGATGCCGTGGACCGAGAAGACCCGATCGCCATCATTCGGGAGTACTTGCAGCCTAATACCCGTCTGGTTTGCCTCAGCCATGTCCTCTGGAATACGGGTCAGGTGCTTCCCCTAACCGAGATTGTGACGGCTTGCCATAGTGTAAATGCCCTGGTGCTGGTGGATGCAGCCCAATCGGTTGGCCTGCTACCGCTCGATTTGACAGCAACTAAAGTGGACTTCTATGCCTTCACCGGTCACAAGTGGTGGTGCGGTCCAGCAGGCTTGGGAGGGCTGTATGTGCGTCCAGACCGATTGGAGACTCTCAGGCCCACCTTCATGGGTTGGCGTGGCATTACCTCGACCCCTATGGGGGACCCCATGGGCTGGCAACGGGGTGGGGTCCGGTTTGAGGTCGCCACCTCAGACTATGCCCTGTATGCTGGCCTGCGGGCGGCGATCGCCGTCCATCAGTCCTGGGGCTCAGCTCAGGACCGGTATCAGCGCATCCTCGCTCTCAGCCGATATCTCTGGCAACAACTGCGGCAGAGTCCAGGGATAACTTGTCTGCGCCAGCACCCCCCTGACTCTGGGCTGATCTCCTTCCAACTGGCTGGTTATGAACAAAAACCCTATGGCCAGCTCCATAACCAGGTGGTGAAATGGCTGGAATCCGAAACTTTAATGGTGAGAACCCTGCGTAATCCAGATTGCATTCGTGCCTGTGTCCACTACTTCACAACCGAGGCTGAAATCGATCGACTAGTGGCAGCCTTGTCTGCTCACCGTTGATAATTTAGTTGATCACCCACCCATCCCCGATCGCCAATGACCATTCTCTATGTTGCTGTCACCAACCACGGGTTTGGTCACGCAACCCGTGCGGCTTCTGTGGTTGCCGAAATCAAACGGCTATGCCCTGAAATTGGGGTCGTGATGGTGACCACCGCCCCCCACTGGTTGCTGTCTGCCTATATTCCCGATCCGTTTATCCACCGTCCCCGGGCTCTGGATGTGGGGGTGATCCAGAGCGACAGCTTCAAGATGGATCAGGCGGCGACCCTGGAAAAGCTCCGTCACATTCGCCAGCAACAAGCAACGATCGTCGCAGGGGAAGTCACCTTTATTCAGCAAAATCGAGTGCGGCTGATCCTGGCCGATATCCCGCCCCTGGCCGCACCCATTGCCCGTGCTGCTGGCATTCCCTGCTGGATGATGAGTAACTTTGGCTGGGACTTTATCTACCGACCCTGGGGGGGAGAGTTTCTGGAAATAGCTGACTGGATTGGGGACTGTTTTCAGCAGTGCGATCGCCTGTTCCGCCTGCCCTTTCATGAACCCATGGCAGCCTTTCCTGTGATCACGGAGGTGGGTCTGACGGGTGGATCGCCTCGCTACGATCTGGCCACCTTAAGAACTGACTTTGGTCTGAGGCACCCCCCGGAACGGACGCTCCTGATGACTTTTGGGGGGCTGGGTCTGGAGCAGATTCCCTATCAGAACCTGGACCACTTTCCGGACTGGCAGTTCATTACCTTCGATCGTCAGGCTCCCGATCGGCCCAACTTGCTCAAAGTGCTGGACAATCAGTACCGGCCTGTGGACTTTATGCCCCTCTCTGGACGGGTCTTGTCCAAGCCAGGATTCAGTACTTTTGCCGAAGCCTGTCGCCTGGATCTGCCGATCATCACCCTGACCCGCGAAGGTTTCGCCGAATCCCCCCTTTTGCTGACAGGAATTCAGGCCCAGGTCCCCCATCGGATTCTGCAACCGCAGGAGTTCTTTCAGGGAGATTGGGCTTTCCTGCGGCAGCCCCTGAACTCCCCCCAGACGTTTGGATCAGTCCCGAAGGATGGCAATGAAACCATTGCTCGATCGGTGGTGGAATATTTGAACCCCTAGTAGGGGCATTGCATGCAACACCCCTACCCAGGCAACAGCAAATATTAGGTGCGGGAAAACGATCGGGATCGGGCATTCGGTAGCGGGGCTGTGACCTGGAGAATTTTCTCCATCAGTCTGGGAAAAAATCGATTGCACAACACTGCCAGATGACTTTGCCAGCCCACCAGAATTTCTGGAGAGCCCTTCTTGAGCCCAATCATAAATTCCCTGGCCACCTGTTGAGGCGTCATGGGGATAATGCCACGAAACCATTGCAGATGCCGCACCATATCGGTATCTGTCAGGGAGGGCAGCAGGGAAACCACTCTGACATTGTGGGCAGCCAGTTCTCCCCGTAGGGCTTGGCTAAAGCCCAGGATGGCAAACTTGGTGGCGGAATAGGTGGCCATGGTGGGAGCAGCCAGCTTGCCCATCAGGCTGGAGACATTCACAATCACACCTTCCTTCTGAGCCACCATCCGACGGGCGATCAAACGGGTCACGGTATACATTCCAATCAGGTTGACTGAAACTTCCTCCTGGACCTGGGGTAACCGCGATCGGAGAAACGGAGCCTGGTGGGCAACACCGGCACAGTTGACCAGGAGGTGGATGGGGCCGTAATCTCGCCAGGCCTGGGCGATCGCAATATTGACCTCCACGGGCTGGGCCAGATCCAAAATCAGAGGGATCACTTCGACCTCCAATCCTTCCAAATCTGTAGCCACTTCTGTCAGTCGTTGCTGATCTCGGGCTATCAGAAGTAAGCGCTGAATGCCCTGCTGGGCCAACTCTATCGCGATCGCTCGCCCAATTCCCCGGGAAGCACCGGTCACGAGAGCAGTCTTTCCTTGAATCTTCATGTCTAAAACCTCCAAAAATGAGGCTCACTAAATCATCAGCCGACGCCGGGTACGGTCAAAGTTGAAACCGTATCCTCCGACCAGCAATCTTTCCCAGTGGGGATGTCTAGTGAACGGGTACCCCCATTGCAGCCGTTATGGTCAAGCTGAAGTCGTGTTGCACGCAGGTCTGTAAGGCAGACCGGTGCAATCACCGAGCAAATGGGTATGAGTCAGAAAAATCTTGATCAGTCGAGTAATGTGGGTCAACAGTCCGAAAGTTATTCAATCGCAAACTGATGTCAGCTAAGCGTCTGTAACCTGAATGCAACGACTCAACAACGGGTACACGAGCTATTTTCAGCAAACAACGATTGAAAGGGTTGCAATGGCAACTGGGACAAATCCGTCACGACCGATGGGTGAATTGGCATAACTCCTCCGATGACTTCAAAACTGCCTGTCGTACCAGGGAAGCTGAGGAGTCCTAGGACTCAATGAATTGGAAAGGGCTGTAGTGCGCCAGACATAGGGGATGATCCTCCTCATTGCGACCATGATCTGAAACAACCGTACATGCACACCCTAACAACCAAATCAAGAGATTGCAATATTTATTAGTGATAAATTGAAATCTTTAGATATAGATACAATCCTCTCAGGATTATAGGTGCTGTTGAGTGTTGATTTTTAATCTTAAAATGCTTTTTGAAAGCTGGTTTTAGGCGATTTCAGATGTGGTTGTTAATTCAACTATTATGAGAATTTGTCAGAAAATCTGACTTTTGTCTGCTTAAAATTGCCTTTTGTAAATATCTTTATTTAAAAAAACAGTTGCGCATCAGGTTGCGCATCAGAATGATGTTGAGAGCATCCCAGTTTTGCAAGGTTGCCCACCCCAGGGGAAGCCGCTCTGCGTCTACATCCCCCAGCCCCTTCTCCCCAAAAAGGGAGAAGGGGGGCCAGATTCAAAGTCCCTCTCCCAGAACGGGAGAGGGATTTAGGGTGTAGCTTGCTTCCCGCAGGGTGGGCTACAAAAGTGGGATGCACTCTGTGGCATCCTTGTGAAACTGCTGAATGAGAATCTTGCCGAAAACCTACTGCAACTGAAAATAAAAACCATGGAATGCATCCACAAATCGATCGGGGTGAAATGGAATCAAGCATTGCCGATCTTGCATCCAACTATCCATTAGTTTGTAACCATATGCTTCTAAATCTTGAATGAACTGAGTTCGATTTTGAATTTTAAATGGGATATAAGACACAAAATTGGTCTGAGGACGGACCATCATTAATCTCTGTAGAGTAATGTAGGTTTCACCCTGATACAAAGGGACATGATTAATAACCAGATAGCGAGGTTTTGCTGGTAACTGCTTTAATAGGGTAACTAAAGACTCTTCAAAATATTGCAACATGCCACAACAGAGAAAAATTTCTGCATCTTTAGCTTGGGCAAGATCAGTAATGTAGCTTAAATTGGCAGCAGGAAGATGATTTAAAAGTTCTTTGCCAACTTCTACAATTTTAGGCACTTCGCAGACAGTCCAACTTACGTCTTTAGGATAGGAGATGAAGTGGCGATAGGCATAATAACTATAACCAGTCGTGCCACCCAGATCCAAAACAGTGGTGCTATCTCTGAAAGCATTTCTCAACCAGACTAGTACAGGATAGTCAATGGGTTTCAACTTCTCGACTTCGGTTAGATCTTTGAGCCTTGAATCATAGAGATCCCTGTAGTCATAGCCTGAGAGAGCCCCTTTAGGGACAGCAGCTAATGCCTCAGAAAAAGAAGAGAATACATACCGATAAAGATTAGGATTTCTAGGGTATAGCCAATAATAGTAATAATAGTCTGCGAGTACCGGTGTATTTTCCACAAAATTTCGCAGAACTCGTTTAACTGACTTAGGGAATTGATTTATGCTACTCATTGCATCTGCCAAGCTACCAGTATTCTTTAGATGAATTGCTTAGTTTCTGCTCTATCTTCTATTCCAGGATGAGAGAAACTTTAACTTTAGATACCTTTCTCTTTGACTCAGAAAAGCTGTTTGATCAAGTCTGCCGAAAGTAAAATCCATGATAAGCATCTACAGCTCTTTCAGGATGGAAAGGGATATAACATGTTCGATTTTTCTGCCAACTATCCACTAATTCATAACCCAAAGCTACTATCGAGTTAATAAATTGTGTGCGGTTTTGAATTTTATAGGGAGTATAGGAAGAAATTTGGGTTTTATCGACTGGATCAACAATCAAGAGATTCTGCAACGTGACGTATTGTTCACCTTCGTAGAAGGGGACATGATGAACAATTAGGTGCTGAGGTTTAGTCTGCAGTTGACTTAATAACGCAGCCAAAGAAGGTTCTAAATACTGCAATGTGCCACAGGTGAAAAAGATTTCAGTTCCTTCAGCATCAGATATATTGGTGGTGTATGACAACCCTGGACTGTTGAATCGGGTTAAAAATTCATTCCCGACTTTTACTGCTTCAGGAACATCACAAATGAGCCAGCGTACATTAGGCGGATAAGAAATAAACCTACGATAAGCATAATAGCTGTAGCCTGTATTCCCCCCCAAGTCAAACAGGATAGAACTCTCTTTAAAGATCTCTCCTAGCCATACCAGAACTGGATAGTCGATCGGCTTAAAGGGATGAATCTCATTAATATCAATATCATGCTTGAGTGATGTATTGTGAATCTCAGCATGGTTATATCCAGAAGGTAATTTCGGAGGCACAGCCATCGCAGCCGCAGAGAAAGATGAAAAAACGCCTCGGTAGAGATTTGGGTTTCTGGGAAATAGCCAGTAGTAATAATAGTAATCTGAGAGAATGGGCGTTCCTTCGACAAACCCTCGTAAAATTTGCTTCAAGCTTTTGACCAGGGACATAGCAAGCAGCATATTGACGACATTCCTCCAGCCTGTAATTTTTTCAGGACGATCGAGATCAGGCATAAAGCCAGCAGGACTTCTCCGGAGAGATCTACATCTCCTGGCTCTGGACTGAGATAACGGTTGCGATCGCCCTGCCCATACGATTCGCCGAATTGAGCCTCTCCGGCTTTTATACGATGAGAGGACTGATTTCTTATCTAATTTGACTGTATATTTACAGTCTCTTTATATACCTTACCCCATTCAGATAATTTTTCTTTACAAGAAGATGGCTTCAAGCGTCTGAGGGGTTAGATCTGATGTGAATTCAGCTCATGCACAGATGACATTGATGGGGACTTTAGAGGTTGCCACCGAATCAATGGTGATAATGCCGCAATCGACATGGTAGTTCATCAGCAACCCAATCCCCAATCCATCTACTCAAGGAAGGGAAAACAATCGTGGAAAGTCAATCCGATCAACCCGAATCCGCCAAAATACTAGAGGGGGTTCCAGATTTCGTCCCGTTTTCTGCAGAACTCATGGCCGCTATTCGGGTTTGGGAGACCAGCAGGCCCGATCGCCTGTTTGAGGATACTTTTGCTGCCCAGTTTGCCGGTCCTCTCGCTTTAAATCTAGTCGCGGAACGGGAAAAAAAAGCAGACGGTGTACTAGATTTGCTGGCTCTGCGTACCCGATTCTTTGACGATTTTCTCCTGGCAGCGACAGCCAGCATCCAACAGGTTGTGATTCTGGCAGCAGGGTTGGATGCGCGGGCTTTTCGCTTACCTTTACCTGCAGAGACCCAGATTTATGAATTGGATCAGCCAGCAGTCCTGGCTAAAAAACAACAGGTTTTAGGCCAGACTCAAGCTCAATGCCACCGACAGACGATCTCAGTAGATTTTACCCAGCCCTGGGTAGGGCTCCTAATTGACCAGGGATACCAGCCTGATGTTCCCTCTGTCTGGATCATGGAGGGTCTGCTGATGTATTTGACCACAGCAGAAGTCAGAGAGCTGCTCCAAACAATCTGGCAGAACGCAGCAATGGGGAGTTGCTGCGCCGCCGATCTCTTAAATGTAAAAGCATTGGCCAGTGAAGATCTGGCAGCAGCCTACTGGCGATCGGGCTTCGACGATCCAGAGGGCCTCTTCACCTCGATTGGCTGGGCCGTTGAAGTTCTACAGCCTCAGGAGTTTGGGGTCTCCTTTGGTCGTATACCTTACGCAGTCCCTCCCCGTGAGGTCGTAGATGTGCCCCGCAGTTTTTGGGTGAAGGCCAAGAAATAATGTTCTGCAAATTATCGCTAATCATTAGCGGTAATTTGCGGAATTCATAAAAAGCGACAACGCCGGAAAGCCTTATTTTACTGTACCTCCGGGCATTGATTAATCGTGGAAAATATGGCTCAGGCGGGATTTGAACCTGCGACCTTGGGCTTATGAGTCCCCTGCTCTAACCACTGAGCTACTGAGCCAAATATATAAATTTCAGACCTTTTTTACCTTAGCATATTCTTGCTGCTGGGATGCCAATTTCCTGAGGAAGAACGATGATGCAAAAACAGGTGGAGGAATTTTGTTCCTCCACCTGTCTGATACAGAAATTCAGGCAGGATTACCGGGGCAGATAAGCCATTGGATTGACTGCGCCTTGCCCTGCAGGATGGACCTCGAAGTGGCAATGAGGTCCGGTGCTGTAGCCGGTACTTCCCATCTCAGCAATTTGTTGTCCCTGATCAACCTGCTGCCCAACTTGGACCAAAATCCGACTGTTGTGAGCGTAGCGAGTCAGGCTCCCATCGGGGTGTTGAACTTCAACCAGGTTGCCATACCCGCCAGAGTTCCAGCCCGCATAGACGACAACACCAGGGGCTGCAGACAGAATCGGTGTTCCGACTGGAGCAGCAATGTCAATCCCTCTATGCATCCGACCCCAGCGCCAGCCATAACCAGAAGTCAACACTCCCTTGGCAGGCCAGATAAAGCCGTTGAAACTAGCAGCACCATTGGGCAGATAACGATCGGCAGCGGACAGGGGAGGCAGGTCAGGAGAAACCATCTGACCAACCAGAGGCTGCACGATCGAGTCGTAATTCTCAGAACCCAGAGGTGCTGTCGCAATCATCTGCTGAGGGGCAGGTACCGTAGCAGGTGAACTTGCCTGGGATGAGGGTGGAGCCTCAGAACTAGTACCTTTGAGGGCTACGACTTCTGAGCGCAGGGATTGGGAGAAAGCCCGGGGGCTAAACTCTGGATTGACGGCCTGCAGATCGGCTGCAGTAGCGGGCCGACTGGCAACAGTTAAACGCTCAGCCGAAGACTGAGAAGAAGGCGATGCCTCATCCTTGACTTGAACCTGAGGAGCCTGGTTACGATACTTCTCTCTCAAGCGGGAAATCTCATCTTTCAAGTTCTGAAGGTAAAGACCGTCATTGCGATCAGGGTTAAGCTGAATGACTGGGTTTACCGTAGAGTCAGAAAATGGCGTAGTGAGATTGGATGGAGCGGAAACTGCTGCCAGGTTAGAGTTGGGTGCGGAGACTCCAATAATTGAAGCGGGCTCAGAAGTAGAAGGAACGGAGCCCTTGAACTCCTGCTGAGACATCCCTGCAATACCTGAGTAAATCGGTTGGAAGCCCGAAACGGGAACAGATGCCACAGGGACAGGTTGTTTCGGAGCCAGCAGGGCATCTTGGGAAGTGGGTGAATCAGCAATCGCAACGACGGTAGGAACAACGACGGATGCACCTGTAGGATAAACCTGACCTATGGGTTCACTGACCTCAGACTCAGGCGTCAACATAACTGAGGTTAGATCCCGGGATGCAACTTTGACTGCCGTGGAGTTGGGAATGGAAATTTGCTGATTGACACGGATGAAGTTAGGATCACGAATCTCGTTGACCCGAACCAGATCCTTGCGAGAAACGCCATGCAGTCTGGCAATTCTATCCAGGGTGTCGCCCGGTTGAACCTTGTAAGTTTTTGCTGCGGTTCCCAGGGGCGAACTAGAGGGCTTGAGAGTGTCGTTGAACTCTCGAACCGTTGCCACCTTGACTGGTGCGGGCAATGTTGAGCTGGAAAATTGATTTTGAGAGGGGCCAAACTCACTCTGAAAAACAGAAACTGCTTTTGACGTTTGACTATCCTGCTTTGCCAATAGCTGAGACTGAGGAGCAAGACGTTCTTGAGCAGTCGAGACTTCAGACGATGTCTGGGTCGTAGTGTTTTCCTGAGGTGGGAAGACAGTTGCTTCTGCTTCTGCAACTGGGGGTTTCTCCCCATCCAACGAGTGAGATGATTTCAGCTTAGATAAAGCTGAGCTCAGCTCTTCTCGCTTCATGGACATTTTGTCCACAGCAAAGTCTTGACGCGCTTTAGACAAGGCTTCATTACTGTCGAGCTTTGTCTGAACTGGAACTTCGTTTGGAGCAGACCCTCTGCTAGCTTCGTGAGCAGCAGGGGTAGGGTCAACCGTTTCCAGCGCCTTGGTAGCCGCGATCGGTGGGTAAGCTACAACGCGATGGCCTGAAGTGGGAACCCTGAGAATTTGACCAACATGAAGAACCGAGTCAGGAGAAAGATTATTGATACTTGCCAGAGAGGCTGCATCAATTTGGTAATACTGGGCAATCGACCAGAGGGTTTGTCCCTCTTGAACTGCATGGTGAATTGCTGAAGCTTCAGAACCACTGGGAACAACAGGGGTTGACTCAATTTCGGGCGTAGATGGCAGGCTGGCAACCTCAGGTTGCGCAGGAGCCGAAGTGACTGTCGGTTCGGTTGCTAGCGGTTCTGCAGCGATCGCCCTGTCATTTTGCTGTGCTACCAGCAAGCTGGACGCGCCCATGGAGATGGCCAGACCGATCATGGCAGCAGAAGTGCAGGCTCTCCGATTGACATCATTTGCGGCCTGCTTAGAGCCGTCAGCCACACTAGCGTTATCGACAGCCTTCTCATCAAAGCTGTTTTGAGAAACAGGCCCGATTTTCCGTGGATACGTTCGTCTCAAAGACTGACCTCCTATAAACCAGCGTTAACTGTCCTCACTTCACTCACCTCACAGAGCAGAGAGCTCGGTAGCACCATTGCTGTGTGACGTAAAACACGATTGGGAGCGACGAAGATCACTGAACGAAAACATAGCCTAGGTATGATTACCCTGGTTTCTTTTTGCTTAAACAAGCTTACACCACTTAACAAAAAATTCAAGTCCAAGATCTACCTTGAGAAAGTTTGCACTATTGAATGAGTCAGATGAACTGAGATGCATTGCAGGACTAGAGCGATGTTAAAGAGCCGTTTAAAATTGTCAAATGGAACTTTATGCTGATTCCCATAAAGAAATCATCAGTATATTCATGCAATCCCTGAATAGCCAATGCTGTCTTGTGATTAGCCTGCCTCTTGCTTCCTGGAGCTGACACAGCATGATTCATCTCATACACAGGCACTTCTATAACTTCAGGATGAAACCTGTAAATTGTACTTAGAAAGATTTTTAATCATTCCCTGTGGCGAGGGTTTATAGAAATTTCTTATACGAAAGGGGCCTTTTTTTAAAGTACTAATCGTGTCTTTTATTACAGAATTCCAAACTTTGCCTGGTGCAAAAAAGCCTGATGTGACTGAAGTGCGAAGGCTGTCTTTACGGATCAGTCTGAGGGTTTTAGCAGAATCAGCAGGGTAGATGACTGCCGTGGATTCAGGTCAGGTGACCTAATTGCCGCCTAGCTTCAAATAAGCCCAAAGCCGCACTGACGGAGAGATTTAAGCTGCGAACACCCGCCTGAGTCATGGGGATTCGGATGGTTTCGGCACAGTGGGCCAAGGCCCAGGCTGGGAGGCCAACGGTTTCACTCCCAAACAAGAGCCAATCATCCTCTCGATAATGAAAATTGACATAGTTGCAATTGCCGACGGTCGTAAATCCAAGCCATCGACCTCCCCGTTGTTGGCAGTATGTGTGGAAGAGTTCTAACGATTCGTGATAATGCAGGTCTACATAAGGCCAATAGTCTAAGCCTGCCCGTTTTAAATAGCGATCGCTGATTTCAAACCCCAAGGGCCCGACTAGGTGTAGTTCGGTTCCAGTAGCAGCGCAGGTTCTGGCTATATTACCGGTATTGGGTGGGATTTGGGGGTGAACCAGAACAACCTGTGGCATGGATCAATTCATCAATTCCTGGGGCAAACAAGTTGGAAAAGTAAAGAAATTCGATATATTTTACTTATGGGTCAGTAGGGAGGCATCTGGTTAGTTATTAAAATACTAACGATTGACCTGGATCCACTTATGCAACGAGTGGCTGACAAATTTCGCTTTCCAACTCTAGCTCCCGATCGGCCATTTTTTGAATCGCCTGGATAAAAGCGGCCTGGGGGCTACCCAGGGTCTCTTGGGCTTGTAACCACTGTTGGGCTTCGTTGCCCTCCCGGAGAATTTTCTTGAGTGGCAGCAGAAAGCAACTGAAGCCCTGGGCTTTGGCAACTGGCCAGACTTCGGCATAGAGTTGCTCAATCCATTCGCGGGCCGAAATGACCCGGCCATCTTGCCACTGTCGCAGGGAAGCGTCAAGGCTCGACTGGGCAACTGCAACTTCGTTGGCCTCAGTCAGTGCCACCAGATCGTCGGCTCGGGTGGTGGCGGGCAGGGTTGATTTCTGAAGGGGGTCCAATCCTGGATCGGCCAGCATTTGTTGCAGCCGGGCCTCCAGGAGTGCCGTAATCGCTAGCAGAGAAACGGGATCCGTGACCAGATCACAAATTCTCAATTCTAGGCGGTTGAGATTATAAGGGCGGCGATCGCCATTAGGGCGGACAGAAGACCACAAGTGGCGTACATTTTGCATCGTTCCGGCTGCCAATTGAGCTTCAGTCCAGCGAATAAAGTGAGTATGGCTTTCAAACAAGGGGACTGCAGCCGGTGTTTTGGGGAAAAGACCCCAACGGGTGGAGTGGTATCCGGTGATCTGGCCATCCAAAAACGGAGAGGCTGCACTCAACGCCAGCAGCAAGGGAGCTTCAACCCGGACCAGTCGGCAGGCTTGCAGAAGCCGTTCTGGATCGCTGATACCAATATTGATGTGAATGCTGGCCGTAACCACTTTGGTGCCATAGGTTTGCTCAATATAGGCATGGTAAGGATTCTCAGGATCAGAGCGATAAAAACGATCGCTGCCTCCCAGGGAAAGGGTACTGCCCGGCAGGAGGGTATAGTTTCCCAAACTTTGCAGGTATTGCCGCAGGTGCAGGCGAGGCCGTACCAGAGCGCACAGAAGGCGTTCATAGCGGCAGAGGGGTGGGGTGGTGTACTCTACGTTGCGGCTATCGGGTTCCCGGACAAAACCTTCCAGGGCCGCCACAATTTTGTCAGACAACCCAACGATGTCCCCTTCTGGGGTGCCAGTGTACATCTCAACTTCAAAGCCTTTGGTCAGGAGCACGACAGGTTTTCTCCTATAACAGTTTGCCTTTCCCTGAAGTACAGTCTGCACTGCAAAGTGATGGCTTGGAATCCTGCAGCAGGCTGAATTGTTGAAGCTGCTGAGGCTGCTCTATTGTCCCATGTTGGCGTGGCAGTTGCCTGTTTGGGCGATTTCTCTAGATGGATTCAGGATTTTAATCGCTGAGCGCCAGGATTTTTTCGGCTACAGATTCAGGAACTGGAAGGACAGATAGGCGATTGCCCTGGCGCACGACAACCAGTTCTTCAGCACTGAACTTTTGACGCAACTGTTCCAGAGGAATAATTTCTGGAAATACCTGGACAAATTCAACTTGAACGGTTTGCCAGCGAGGCTGTTCGGGGGTTGATTTGGCGTCGTAATACTTACTTTGGGCATCAAATTGGGTTGGGTCCACCACATCTGGCGTGATCACTCGCATGAGTCCTGCAATACCGGGAGGATTGGAATTGGAGTGGTAGAAAAAGACCAGATCCCCAGGTTGCATCTGCCGGAGGTAGTTTCGAGCTTGGTAGTTCCGGACTCCATCCCAGAGGGTTGTGCCGTCTCTCTGGAGGTCCGTAATGCTATAAACGGCTGGCTCTGACTTCATGAGCCAGTAATTCGGTGTGCTTGTAGACTTTGACATATTCATACGGTTGTATTCCATATATATAGATGATCAGGCGTTTCTGCTGGTTTAAATAGGAATAGTAAGCGTTACCTGCAACGCCCCTAATCGGATGTTTCCAAAAATATGACCATCTTTAACAATTGGGATGTGGTTGCTCAGGGCTGGTACATCGCCTGCGCCAGTCGATCGTTACCCCGTGAACAGGCCCGATCGGTAGAATTGTGCGGTCAACGGCTGGTGGTTTTCCGTGGGGTGGATGGGCGAGTTCGGGCGCTGGATGCCTATTGTCCTCATATGGGTACTGACCTGGGTATTGGTCGAGTGGAGGGAAACCAGATCCGATGTTTCTTTCACCACTGGGCCTTTGATGAGACGGGGCAATGTCAGAATATTCCCTGTGGAGAAGGAATTCCCCCCCAGGCCCAGGTGCGGGCCTACGCCGTGACCGAGCAGTATGGGTTTATCTGGGTGTATCCCGATCAGGTGGCCCCGGAAGGTCTGGCTGAGTTCGATGAGCTGCGCGGTCACCCGATCGTTTGCCAGGCTGATCGGGCTTTTGAGCGCAACTGTCACCACCATATCTGCATGATGAATGGCATTGATGCCCAGCATCTCCAGACGGTGCATCGCCTCCATGTACAGATGAATCTCTCCCTGCAGCAGAACCAGACTGGCACGATCGTGGACTTTACCCTGCACGGCCAGTTTCCAGCCACAACCTGGCGAGAAAAAATGGGTCGTCAGGTTCTGGGGCCGACTTACACCTACGCTATGCGCTATGCCCATGGGTGTCTGGGACTGTTAACCGTCATGAAAAATGTGCGCCTAGTGCCGCCTCTGCACATGATTTATGCCTATACGCCTGTGGCTCCTGGCAGAACCCGGATTCAACCCATTTATGTGACTCGACAGCGTCAGGGTCTGGGGGGATGGCTGGTCAGCCAGTTGCTCTTAGGACTGACCCGGCTGGCCTACTACCTGTTACGGGATGAAGATGGGCTGATTTACGACCATATCCAATTTTCTCCCCAAGCCCTGCTGCCCATCGATCGGCCGATCGTTGCCTATATGCAGTATGTGAATCGCCTGGAGCCTTCGATCTGGTCTAGAGTACCGCCCAGGTCTGCTGCAGATAGGACGCAGATACCGGTCAACGGTCAACCCTGACAGGCGCTGCCGTGGCTGTCCTGCTCAGGGTGACCCGATCGCTCGGGTCAGCAGAGATTTGCGTTCCGTTTCAGTCAGATCCCGCCACTCTCCTGGGGCCAGCCCCTGTAGGGTCAGGTGGGCGATCGCCACCCGGACCAGTCGCAGGGTGGGGAAGCCGACCGCAGCCGTCATACGGCGCACCTGGCGGTTGAGCCCTTCAGTTAAGACGATTTCTAACCAGGCTGTCGGGATACTTTTACGAGAGCGGATCGGCGGATCTCGAGGGGGTAGATCGGGGTCTTCTGGGAGGAGCTGGATCTGGGCCGATCGGGTCTGGCGTTGTTGTTTCACCCCTGCCCGCCGGGTCTGGTGGGAGAGGTTAATCCCCTGCCGAAGTTTTTCCAGGGCGGTTTCGTCAGGAATGTGCTCTACCTGGACCCAATAGGTGCGGGGATGCTGATATCGGGGATCGGTCAGCCAATGCTGTAGGGCCCCGTGATCGGTCAACAGAAGCAATCCTTCGCTATCTGCATCCAGGCGTCCGACGGGGTAGACCTTGGGAACCGGAATAAAGTCCTTCAGGGTTGGGCGAGACCCTGGATCCCTGCGATCGGTAAATTGGGTCAGAACCCCATACGGTTTGTAAAAAAGGATATAGCGATTAGATCTCGGCATGGGCTTGCAAGACGACCCGATCTCGCCCTTCCAACTTAGCCCGGTACAGGGCCTGGTCGGCGGCAGTAATTAAGGTGACAGGGGACGTGTCATGGTGGGGAACGATACCGGCAACCCCCAGACTCAGGGTAATCGATCGGTCTACCGAAGAGGTGTCATGCTGAATGCCCAGGGCTTTGACCTTAATGCGAATTTCTTCAGCCACATACAGGGCTCCCTCCACGGAGGTATTGGGCAGAATGACGGCGAACTCTTCACCCCCATAGCGGGCTACCAGATCAGCCGGACGCCGGGTGGCCTGACTGATGGCAAGCGCAACCTGCTTCAAGCACTCATCCCCAGCCTGGTGACCGTAACTGTCGTTATACCCCTTAAAAAAATCAATGTCGCACAAAATCAGGCTCAGATGGGTTTGCTCTCGGGCTCCCCGTCTCCATTCCTGTTGCAAGTATTCATTGAAGCGGCGACGGTTGGCCAACTGGGTCAGACCGTCTAATGTTGCCAGGAGATGTAATCTCTGGGTGAGCTTATGTAAGTTTTCATAGAGAATCGTATGCCGGATCGTGAGGGCGACCTGTCCAGCCAATTGCTCCAGGGCATCAATTTCAAACGGGAACCACTGCCGGGGCTGGGTACATTGATGTGCAACCAGCAACCCCCAGAGCGAATCTTCCAGCAAAATTGGAACTTCCAGGGCTGCTTGTACCTGGGCCTGCTGGAGAAACTTGATCATGGAGAGGGGGAGGTCAGCCTGATTGAGGTCAGGTGTACTGACAACGTGGCCCCGATTATAAAGTTCTCGCTTCTCAGCGAACCAGTTAGCATAGGCGATCGTTTGCTGCAGCGACGGAAGCATCGGCTGCACAGCTTCTGAAACCACGACCGCATCCTTGCTATAGCTAAATTTGTAGATCACGACCCGATCGGCCTCTAAAAAATGCCGAACCTCTGACACAGTTGTATTCAGGACCTCGTCCAGACTGGGCGACTCGCGCATTTGTCGGAGCAGTAGCGTCCGCAGCAATTGCTCCCGCTCCGTCTGACGACGTAACTCGTCAACCACCTTACCGGTTTTCAGCAAGCGCCTTACTCGGTGTCGGAGGACAGCAATTTGAATGGGCTTGGTAATAAAGTCACTGGCACCCGCCTGAAAGGCTTGGTCTACGGAAGCCCGATCTTCCAGGCTGGTCACAATTAAAATGGGGGTCCGATCGCCCCCAGGTAAGGATTGTAATTGCAGGCAGCAGGAGAAGCCGTCGATACCTGGCATGCGGGCGTCGAGCAAAATAATGTTGGGCTGCAACCGGGCAAAGCTTTCCAGGCAGGTTGTCCCGTCCGATGCTTCTGCCACCCGATAGCCTTCCTGCTCCATGACCCGACGGAGGAGAACCCGGATCGTTTCATCGTCATCTGCAATCAGAATTAACGGCGTCTCTTCAATGTGATTAAGATTGCCCATCATGCCTGAGTTCTTGGAGGGGAAAGTGTATTTTGCTGCTGAATAGGGTGGCCTTCAGAAGTATTCTCCGATGATACGACTGTTAGGGAAGGTGTGGGTGCTAGTCATTAATGTAACCTATTGCCATCAGGCCGATCTCGGATTAGCGGCTGCCCCCAATCCGGTAGGTCTGGATTCGGACTCAGCCTGTTGGGTCAGAATCCTATCACCCAGGCAAGGGAATTTTGGCCTGTGCTTTCTGACACAGGGGTTGCAGGCAACATTCGTCTTAAGGTTAAGGGTGCTCGTTTTCCTTGCCATTGATCAGCCTATTTTCCACGGTAGGAAACCTCAATGCCCTGGCTCTCCCATCTCTCCGACCTGAATGTGATTGAAACGGTTTATAGCGGCTGGCTGACTCCAGTGGAATTGCAGAAGTGCAGAAGGCTTCCCTGGAGACGATCGCCCTGGTTAAAACCTTTGGCAGTATCCGTTTTCTCTGGGACTGCCGGATGCTAGAGGGTGGCCATTCGATTGCAATCAATGGCCTGAAGGCTGGCACCCAGCCTATTCTTCTTCGACCCGATAGCCCAACTCAGCTAATCGACTGCGGGATTGCCGCCATTTAGGTTGAACTTTAACGAAGAGTTCCAGATAAACTTTACCGGCGATCAGTTTTTGCATCTGTTCCCGTGCTGCGCTCCCGATCGTCTTCAGCATGCTGCCTCCTTTGCCAATCAGAATTCCCTTTTGGGAATCCCGCTCGACGCAGATGGTGGCCAGAATTCTGGTAATCTCCGGTTCTTCTTCGACCCGATCGATGACAACGGCGACAGAATGGGGGACTTCTTCCCGCGTCAGGAGTAGAATCTGCTCCCGAATCAGTTCGCCCATGATGAACCGCTCTGGCTGATCCGTCACCAGATCGGGGGGATAGTAGTAGGGACCAGGGTCCAAACGATCGCTCAGAATCTGTTGTAATTCCTCCAACCCTAAGCCGGTCAAGGCTGAAAACTTGACGAGAGGCCAACTATAAGGTTCTACCAGGGTTGCATAGGTCTGATCCAGGTCATGGCCTGCTGACCCTGCCATCTCAGGGTTGGCCCTGTCCTGGATCTGCTGATCGGCCTTATTCAGCCCCAAAACGATCGGAGTTTCCGTCCCTTGCAGCAATTCGACAATGTAGCGATCTCCCCCACCGGCAGCTACGGAACAATCCACGACAAATAAAAGAAGATCCACAGCTTGAATGGCGATGCGAGCATTTTGAACCAGAACTCGTCCTAGTTGGTGATGGGGTTTGTGGATTCCGGGGGTGTCCACAAAAATCATCTGGGTCGTCGGCGTGGTTAGAATCCCCCGGAGACGGTTGCGGGTGGTCTGGGCTACCGGCGATGTGATGGCAATCTTCTGCCCCACCAAATGATTCATCAACGTGGATTTACCGACATTGGGCCGACCGATGATGCCAATGAAGCCCGATCGGAAACCCTCTGGAGCGGTAGGAATGAGCGGTGTTAGTTCCATATCGACCATGTAAAGGGGGGTACGGAATTCCGCACCCCCCCAATATCAGGCATGAGCCAAAATTTGAAGTTTGGTGATCAAGCTTGAGCGGGCTCAATGCGACCGTAGAACAGACCTCGAATCTTAACTTCGCTGGGTTCGCGAGAGCCCATATCAGTTTCTGAAGGCTGAATACTTTCGAAGGAACCAGCTAGTTCACCAGTGGCTCCGTCTACTTTATTCACCTGGAGGAAAATCTTGCCTGTACCGACATCAAAGCGTTTGATATTTTCTTTCTGAAGGTCTTCGGCATCTGCAACGGCAGGCAGGGCAACCGCGTTGTCATAGCCAGCCGTCAGACCCCGTCCCTTAGGATCCAGGAAGTTAGAAGTCCGGTATGAGGGAACCCGAAACTCACCTTCAAAGTCAACAGAGGCGTTAACACTGGTTACACCAGGCTGGCTTTGGGCCACCAGACCTTTAATCGAGAACAGGAAAGGAACTCGCTCCCCACCAGGCAGTTGCACCGTGATGGCCTGGAAGTCAAAACCGTCTTGCTCAGTGAATTTCAGAACACCACCAGAAGCAATTTCCAGATTACCCGAGACCTGATCGATCGTGGAGGTCTTCCGGGTCATCAGCTTGGCTGGAACGAATTCTGCCTTTGCCCGCTTGCTTGCTCCTTCCTCCTTCACATAGAACTCAGTGGGTTGCAGGCACAGGTTGGTCAGAACGTAGGATTTACCAGAGTCAAGTGGAATCGAACCCCGAGTAATATCACTGAGTTGGGGGCAGTTGTTTGCCAAACCGGTTCCTACAATCTGATCATATGTTAGTGATTCTCTCCCAACAGCTTGCGAGCCTCCGCTGCAGGCAGTTAGAAATCCCAGGCACAAAGCCAGGAATGCAACGATAAGAGCGCGATACCTCATAGTTACCTCAATACCAGTGTTATGAATCCCTTCAAATCACAATCTTAAAATAGAATGCTTGACCAAGGCTTCTTAGAGCATTTTACATGGCTTTGTGACGCCTGATATGTAGTCCTACCGATTCTCTGAATCCCCTCAAATCACGAGCAAGAAGCTAATCGGGTAGGTTTTTTTGTGAGTAGGGTTCAATCTGACTGGTTGACAAAACTCTGGTCAATAGAGTCAGGACTGGCCTTCGGGTTTGGCTGGTGCAACGTTGCACATAATGACTCCCTGCCCTATATCCATAAATCCCCTCTTGGGAGGGGGAGGGGTGGGTTCAACGCTCCTGCTCCCCTTTCTAGGCCTTGCCTTGGCCCTGCGGGCTATCCCTACCGACAGGGTATTTCACGCGAGCCTGCTGACTGGGGCCAAACTTTTCAGAGATTCTGTATATACGATAATCCAGGGTGGGAGAGGGGGCGCTACAAAAGTGAGATGCGTTAGGGACTCAAGCTCCTTGTCTGCTGCTCAGACATGCGAATAGGGTCTCTATTGGCACCGAAGCCTATTACTAGTCCGTTCAAGGAACTTTGCTGAAGTATTAGTTTCAGCAAAATTACTGTTGTGCTGTTCAGGAGAAATAGCGGAGTGCTTGTTGAACGGTTTTAATGGTTTTCTAATAGGAAACTCATTCATAGATCCGACCTTTAGATCAAGCATCTTTGGGATGAGCTTCGCTTTGCTGTAATGGGTCTTAAAAGAGGCTGATGAAAAGTGAAGAAGAGAATAATTCTGGATAAAAAAATGAAACTTATATGTGTTTTTCTCGAACAAAAAGATATTTTACGTCCTGATTTTAGATCGATTTACTGATTAATTAATAGGGATAAAACTTTTTCTGGATATGGCTTTTTGACCTCAAAGACTTTAATTTTGGTGTCCAGATAAAACTCTTCAATTGTGCAGAAGTTTAATGAGTGGTTAAGTGGAGATTATGATTTTTTGGCTGCAATTCTAATAGTGAACAGGCAAAATACATTTTATGAGGGTGCCCTGTGCTCATACCCCAAGCAAGCAGGTTTTAGCGATGTCTTTACAGATTAAACCTTCCCCTAAGTCCGATCGTGAGCCAGTGCCTGTGACTGCCCTCTCTCAGGCCGTTGGGTTCTCAGAAAACAGCCTGCAACCAGGGTCTCTCTCAACAGATACGGCCAAAAACCTGGCTTTGGATTCCACCCTGCAAGAACTTACCCTTTGTCGATTCCAGATTGAGACCGATCAAGTCTGCCGAGAAATTGCCCAGGTTTTTGATCAGGATCCCCTGATGCCCGGTGTGATCGTACTGGAGTCAGGGAATTTCTTTGGGATGATTTCCCGGCGGCGCTTTCTGAAGCACATGAGCCATCCCTTTGGTCCGGATCTGTTTTTGAGAAGACCGGTGCGCCTACTCCATGAGTTTATCAGTGACACTGTATTAGTTCTGACCGGCGAGGAGTCTATTATAAAGGCGGCTGAGCAGGCTTTAGAACGCCCATCAAAATTGCTCTACGAGCCGATCGTGGTCAATCTGGGATCTGCCGGGTATGGTCTTCTGGACATGCATCAGCTTTTGGTAGCCCAATCCCAGATCCATCAGTTAACCGTTCAGTTACTGCATGAGAAAACCCAGGCCCAGTTGATTCAGACTGAGAAGATGGCTAGTTTGGGGCAGATGGTTGCCGGGGTGGCCCATGAAATCTTAAATCCGATTAACTTTATCTGGGGCAATATTGGGTACCTCTCAAACTACAGCCAGGATTTGATTGAACTTCTCTCGGCTTATGAAGAAGAACAGCCGACCCCCTCTGCCAGGGTAGAGGAGATCAAGGAGGCCATTGAATTGGATTTCCTGCTGAAAGATTTGCCTCAGGTGATTGATAGCGTCAGATTGGGCTCTGAGCGGTTGCGGAAGATTGTCATCGGTCTGAAGACGTTTTCCCATATGGACGAAGTCAATCGGCGAGTTGCTGACCTGCACGAGTGCATTGATAATACACTTCTGATTCTGAACAACCGGCTCAAAACTGGAATTGAGGTTGTGAAGCATTATGGTAACCTGCCCCCAGTAAGCTGCTATTCCGGGCAACTCAGTCAGGTTTTCATGAACCTGCTCAGCAATGCGATCGATGCTTTGTTGGAGGAATGGACAGCCAGAAAAGAGGAACAGCATGATTTTCCTTCCGAGATCGACTGGCAGCCTCAGATTGTCATCCGCACCACCGTTCTACCAGCAGCCTCCGATCCCTCCCCTGAGCCTAAAGGCTGGGTTGTGATTCATATTGCGGATAATGGGCCAGGCATTCCGCTAGAAATTCAGAGCCGGATCTTTGAAACCTTCTTTACCACCAAACCTGTGGGTAAAGGAACTGGGCTGGGCTTGGCTATCAGCTATCAGATTGTGGTAGAGAAACATCAGGGGAAACTCAATTTCCAATCACAACCGGGTTCAGGCACTGAGTTTTCGATTCATTTGCCGCTTTAGCGAAAGAGTTATGGGTCAACTATCATTGGACTGGTGATGGACGGATGACGGTTGGCCCATAACAATTGACAATGAATAGTTCATCCTTGTTCACTGGTAATTGAGTGTTCCTGCGGTTGCATGGCATTGTCTGATGACTTCGGTGCTACTCTCATTCCTCCAAACCGCTCTGAAGGCAGTGGTCAGGACTTCAACCTGGATTCTACGCTACAGGAATTGAGGTTGTATGCCTTTGAGGCTGAGACCCATTGCACCAGCGTTGAGGTGCTGCGGGTATTTGAGAAATATCCGCTCCTGCCAGGGGTCATCCTGACAGATCAAGGGCAATACCAGGGAATGTTGTCCCGTCAGCAGTTGATGGAATATCTGGTGCGTCCCCATGGGATGGACCTGTTCCTGGAAGCCCCGATCACATTGCTGCACAGTTATGCTCGCCGGGATGTGCTGGTGCTGGCTGGTCACACTTCGATTCTGGTTGCGGCCCAGTATGCACTCCGACGATCGTCCGAGTATCAGGGGGAGCCAGTAGTTGTGAAACTGGACCCGATGACCTATCGCCTGCTGGATGTGCATGAACTCAATATTGCCTACTGGCAAATCCGGGGGATCGAGACCCAGGTCCGTTATGAACGGATGCAGGTGCAGATGATCCAGAGCGACAAGATGGCGAATCTGGGTCGCCTAGTGGATGGGGTAGCTCATGAGGTTCTGGATCCAGTCAGCTTTATCTGGGGAAATTTGACCTATGTCAGCGATTATGCTCAGAATCTGCTGTACTTGCTGGAAGCCTATGAAGCTCATGTCCCTAATCCACCAATTGAGATCGCAGCATTAGCAGAGGAAATTGAGTTGGACTATATCCGAAAGGATCTGTTGCGATCGTTCGATAGCATTAAAGCGGGGGCTGAGCGTCTGACCAAACTGGCGACCAGCCTGCAAAATTTCTGCCATATTGATGAGGTCTACCCTAAGCCAGCCGATCTACATGAATCGATCGATGGGATTCTCCTCCTCCTAAAGGGTCGCTTGGCCAGTGATATTGAGGTGATTAAACACTATGGGGATCTGCCTCCTGTGGTGTGTTACATTGGCCAGCTCAGCCAGGTGTTCATGAACATTATCAGCAATGCTGTGGGCACATTGCTGGATCAGGTGGTGCGGCAGCGTATCATCGCAGACTTTAACCCGACGGTGGCAGTTCCCCCCGAGGCTTCAGAACTAAAGCCCCGCATTGAAATTACAACCCAGGTGCTCTCGATCGAACCCCAGACTGCCGGAAGTTCAGAGTCTCGTTGGGTCTCTGTGCGCATTGCCAATAACGGTCCGCTGATCTCGGAAGATCGACAGAAACAGCTCCGGGAAGCCCTCTCCGAAGAACGACGGGCAGCCAAAGAAACCAGCCTCTCCGTTAGCTACCAAATCATCACAGCCAAGCATGGGGGCAAGTTGAAGTTGCGATCGCCCTGTTACACGATCGGAACAATTGCAACCGGAACGGAATTTGAAATCTTGCTCCCCATGATTTAGCTTGATCTTGGGCCAGAGCATGGCTTTCATAACATTTCCATAGGAGAATTTTCTGACTTGTCGGCTACGATGGGAATATTCTTAGCCAGTTTGCCTAACGCATGTCTGACTACACGACGATTGTAAAGACCCTGATGCAGCAAACCTGCGATCGAGAGGATGGCTTGCCCCTGCGGAATGAATCCTGTCGGTCTCGGTTTTTCCTCAAGTCTGCGCCTACTCAACGAGTCTGTCTCTTCTTTCATGGTTTTACGGCGGCTCCCTACCAGTTCGTTCCCATGGGGGAAACCTTCTTTAAGGCGGGCTATAACGTTCTGGTTCCCCTGATGCCGGGCCATGGTCAGGGTGGAGATTGGAATGCTAAAAACCCTGCCCCGCTGCCCGTCCAGAAGAAAATCTACCAGGATTTTGTGCTGCACTGGCTGGATATAGCCCGGACCCTGGGGCAGGATGTGATTGTGGGGGGGCTGTCGGCAGGGGGAACCCTGGCAGCCTGGTTAGCCCTGGAGCGTCCCCAGCAGATTTACCGGGCCATTCTCTTTGCTCCCTACCTGAGCAGTAGTAGCAGGGTGGTGGATATGTTTACCCGGGCTCTGGATACTTACTTCGAGTGGCAGGGATTGCCGGAAACTGGCATCCTGGGCTATTCGGGGTTTGCCTTGCCAGCCCTACGGGTGTTTCTCGATTTGGGGCAGATCATTCTGCAACGGGCCCAGCAGTATCCTGCGCCGCCCCTGTTCACGATCTCCAGTGAGAGTGATATTGCTGTCGATAATTACGACCATCGGACCCTGGCTGAAACGGTTCGGCAACGTCAGCCTCAGTCCTGGTATCACCTGTTCAGCCGGGTGCTGGATATTCCCCACACCATGATGACGGTGGCAGATGGCAACAAGTATCAAAACCTGTTGATCACCATGACGAAAGCCTTTGTGGAGAGTAATTTGACCTGGGCTGAAGTGGAGGAGATTGGCTATCGCATGGCCATGGGCAAGACCTTTCCAGCCGTAGTGGCTGAACTGAATTTGACCCAGAAGGTCTCACGGGATATGCCCGCCATGATGACGATGGTAGATAAGCGATCGATCGTCCAAGACCGGCAGGGCTTCCACAGGCGCATCTAGCTGGTTGAGTGTCTGCAGTCCCAGGCTGGGGGTGGAGCGGTTGCGGCCCAACCCACTCAACTGGATGGGCCTGGCCATCCCTGTCCAGACCGTTAACGATATCACAGCCCTGTGAGGCCTGAATGTCCACAGCCCCAATCTGGGATCACTGCTTCGATAGCCTCCAAGCCAGCCTGGTTTTGCTGAGTCTGGCCGTCCTGGGGCTGTTTTGGTGGCGGCAGCGCCAGCCAGTCCCGCCCCAACCCTCGAATTACGATCGGTATCGTCCAGATCCGTTCAATCACTGGGATACCTATCCGGTGGCGGGCATTGTTCCGCCCCTGGATCACCCTGTTGCCCCCTGGATGGGACGGTTGATCTTGCCGACTCCAGACCAGCGGACTCCGGGAGACTCGGTGTTGTTTGAAATTCACCATCAACCTTCCCAGGCTCCCCCCTTGGCGGGTGCCATCGTGCGCCTGCAATGGAGTCAGGAGCCAGCCGTTCAGGCTTATGTTCAGGCGGCGACTCAAAGCATTCAGTTCACCCAGACGACGATCGCCAGTCAACGGGCCGGTCGGCTCCATCCCGATCGCCTCAACCATTGGCACCGGGTCGGTCCTCTGGAGTCCCTGGCTGGGGCACGACCGGATGACAATGTCATGGTGCTATTGCGGGAGCCGGTCTTGGTCAGGGAGCCGGACGAAGAGGCGGTAGAAAATCGACTCACGGTCCAAATTGCGCAGGAACCGGTTCAGATCACGGGCTGTTTCTATACCCTGTTCACCGTGCTGGAACGATGTGATCCAGAAGATGACCGGTTTACGGTGCGTCATTTTAATCAACAGTCCGGCCAATTTGACGGGACTGCCGAGGTGATCCGGATTCCCCAGGTGGTAGCCGATCGGGATGGGATTTTCCGATCGACGAACCAGGGGTTGGAACAGTCTCCCTTGAATCGGGCTGGATGGTATGGCTACGGGGCCAGGGATATCCACGGTACTTTTGTGGTGCAGGCGCTAGAACCCCGTGCCCTGACCCGGTTGGAACCCGATGAAATCATTCTGGGGGTTGAGGCCGGGTTGCAGTACATCCATCAACAAAATTGGGCTGATACAGGAGGGAGAAAAGGGACCTGGCGCAGCACCCTCTTAGATCCATTGGCCCAGGATGTTCCAGCGGCGCTGGCCAGTTGGCAGGCAGGCGATCGGGCGCTTGTGATTCATCTTTATGGAGGTATGCGAGGGGAGCAGAAGGATGAGCGGGGCTGGTTGGGTCTGGTCACTGGCCATTTTGCTTACGGGCAGGCCACTGTGGTCCGCGATCCCCTCTCGGATGAGCTGCGCTTCGAGATTGAATACCAGCAGATCTACGCCCACAATGCGGATGGCATTATTGCAGGAGCCATGACCTGGGCAAACTATATGGGAGATTTGCAGCGAGGGTGGCTGGGCGATCGGCCTGTGTCTGATCTGATCATTCAATGGGATGTCATCACCCAGGATTATGAGTTTGACGGGCTGAAACTGTCTCCGCTAGGGGAGTTGTTGCGAGAGTTAAACTACGAGATGGCCCTCTGCCGCACTGGTGGAGGAACGGGAGCGACGATCGTGACGCCAGCCCGATCCTGTGTGCAGAATTCCAATCAGGCCCTATATCGGGCGCTGCATAACATGGAGCAGATCGTGCAGGCCCATCCAGAGATTACGTTTTGGCTGTACCATCATCCCGACCATCCCCAGACCGCTCGGTTTCACCAGTTAGTCGCCTTGGGTCGATCTCTGGAGCGACAACTCCTACCCTTGGGGTTTGTCCGGCGGGATTGGCAGAACAAGACAGATGAATTGGCCAGTCTGACTCAACCGGAGCCTCGCCTCCAGACACTGTTGCGGGCTCTGGAAACCTGGCGGACTATGCTGCCTCGTCTCGCCCACGATGAAATGGCCAGTCTCTTGTTAAAGCAGGGGGCAAAGCTCTGGGTTATCCGGACAAACCAGATTGGGGGACTCAATCCAGACATCCTGCCCTTGGCCCCGACGACGTTGTTGGGCGATCGCTCAAGACAATCAAATCAACCGTTGTAGGGTTGTCAGGAGAATCTCCTGGTTGAAGCTGCCTTTGGTGATGTAGGCATTGGCTCCTGCTTCAGCGCCCCGGCGTTTGTCGTCATCACTGGCCAGGGAGGTGACCAGGATAATCGGCATTTCATCGTAGTCCTGATGCTGACGAATCCGGGTGGTCAGTTCCAGGCCATCCAGATGGGGCATCTGGACATCGGAGATGACGGCATCAAAGGGGCGCGATCGCAACTTGTTGTAGCCATCCATTCCATCAACTGCGGTGATCACTTCATAGCCAGCTGCCTCCAGGATGCGCTTTTCCTGGGTGCGGGTGGCGATCGAGTCTTCGACTAGCAGCACGGTTGGGCGGGCTGGATTTCGCATGTCAGCCTGGAAATGCTCAACAGCGCTTCCCCGTTGCCACACCGATTTGATCAAATCCTGGGGATTCAGGATCATGCAGACTTCGCCGGTGCCCAGAATGGTTGCTCCAGACACATTGCGAACCCGCTTCAGTAGCTGGCTCTGGGGCTTGAGGACCACATCCTGTTCATCGACCAGGGTATCCACAAACAACCCCAGACGCTCCTGACCCACCTGCAGGATAATGCAGGGCAGGGAACCGGTCGGCAGGGAGGATTGCCCCGGTAGTTCCAGCAGATCGGAGAGATAGGCGACGGAAAGGGGGCGGTCATCGTGGACGATCGTCTCCCGCCCTTCCAGCGTGAAAATATCCTCCCGCTTAACCAGACAAGTGGTCTGGACAAACTCCACCGGGATCGCGTAGGGGATCTGGTTCAGGGCCACAATCAGCACATGCATGGTGGCCAGGGTGAGGCCCAGATGAATCCGGATCGTGCAGCCCTGACTAGGTATCGATTCCACCTGAATATGGCCCTTCAACTTCTCGACCTGGGTCTGCACCACATCCAGGCCGACTCCCCGTCCAGAGACTTCGGTGACCAGGGGGCAGGTGGAAAAACCCGGCGTGAAAATCAGGGATTGGATCTGGCTGGGGGAGAGGGTGGCTAGATCATCTTCCCGACAGAGCCCTTTTTTGAGGGCAGTCTGTTTGATCTTTTCCAGATCCAGACCCCGACCGTCATCTTTGACCTCCAGCACAATGCTGGTGGGGGTTTGATAGCCCCGCAGATGAATGGTGGCTGTGGCCGGTTTGCCCTGTTGTTCCCGTTCTGCAGGCAGCTCAATCCCATGATCCACAGCATTCCGCAGGATATGCATCAGGGGATCTTTCATCTCCTCCAGAATGCGTTTATCAGCGCGGGTGTCGCCACCTGCGATCGTCAGTTCGACCTGTTTGCCTTCCTGGCGAGCCAGATCCCGCACCATGCGGGGGAAGAGGTTGAAGATGGTGGAGAGGGGTAACAGGCGCAGGGTGCGGATACCTTCTTCTAGATCGTGACTGATGAGTTCCAACCGGGTGGTGTCTTCATTCAAGGCACTTTGCAGGGTCTTAACCAGAGAGCCGAACTGCTCCAGGCGTTGATCCATGCGGTTGTACAGGGCTTCCAGATGTTGCAAGGAACCATTGCCCTAGCGCGCATCCTGGAGCACAAATCGGTTGGTAAACAGATCCCGACTCCATTCCTCCCAGAGGTTGGCCATGCCCTCCACCTCTGCGAGGCGGTGGGCAACTCGGATCTTCGTGACCGTGAGTTCACCGGCCTGCGTCAGCAGGGAGTCCAGTTCTTTCGTGGGCACTCGGATGGTTTCGATCCGGTAGTTAGACCGGGAAAGGGGAGAGGGGGCGTGGTTGAGGCTTGGGGGTTCAGCCTCCGTGGCTCCATGGCGTGGCTCCACCTCTCTAGAGTCTTCCTTGGCTTGGCGTGCCGCCCTTTGGGCTCCCTATTGCCGCTTGCACTTCTGGTGGAGCAGTTGGGCTGTCCGGCTGAAAAGTAGGCTGGTGACCGTTGGACTGCAGATCTGAAAGCGGGGTGAGGGGATGTAGCAGTTGCTCTCCATTCAACAATGTGACGATTTCCTCCCCCACCCTGGCCATGCCACTGATCAGGCTTGCTCCAGGGGGCTGGCTTTGCATCACTTGAGTGCTGATTTGATCCGTCCCGATCGGCTGGACTTCTCGCACCTGATTCACAATGATTCCCAGGCGATCGGTAGTTGTCTGGATAATAATGACACAGTCGGAGAGTTGGTAAGGGGGAGACTTGCGCCCCAGACGACGATGCAGATCCAGCACGGGCACAATGTCGCCCCGCAAGTCGATGACGCCAGCAATGGCAGAGGGAGAATCTGGGACTGCCATGATCTCTGGCAGGAGGAGCAGTTCCTGGACCGTGGCGGCTGCCAGACCATAGCAGGTGTGACTGAGTTCAAAGGTGAGATAGGGTTGGTATTCCATAGTTCTGCAGACTCTTTTCTACCTGAGTTTGTAATTCCTTGACAGTGAAGGTTCCCTGGGGCTCGATCACCCGATCCTGGGGCATGTGATGTAACAGATCCAGGGCCGAGCGCCAGTTCCTGATCGCCCTGGCTTCGTTGCCTAACCGCTGATGCAGGGAACCCAGTTCCAGGTAGGCCATCACTGCTTCCGGGGCCAGATAGATGATGCGCCTGAGCAGTTGCATGGCCTGTTCCACATCCCCCTGTTCTTCGGCAATCTGAGCCAGGAGATAGCAGGGCTCTACACTCAGGGGATGAAACTGCAGAGCTTGCTGACAGACCATCACCGCCTGCTGATGATCCCCCAGGTTGGCATAGATCTGTGCCAGCAGGCAGTGTCCCCGCAGATGCTGGGGTTCCAGCAGCAATAAGGTTCTGGCTGTGTGAATGGCTGCGCTGTAAGATTGCTGGGCCACTAAAGATTCCAACTGCTGAAAAAGGGTTTCTGGGGTTTTGTCCTCAACCTTCGCGCTGGGGAGGGGAGCGGCTGTTTCCAACCCGATCGTTGGTGCTGGTGTTGGGAGTGCAACTTTCAGTTCCGGTGTTGGGATTGTTTCATCGGCGGGGGACTTCTGATAAACGATTGACTCCGAAAAACTGCGGACGGCAAATAGATGGATACGTTGTCCCTGCAGTTCGGTATGCCCTGTGATCAGATACCCGTCTGGTCGTAGGGCGTCGTAGAAGGTCTTCAGAGTTGCTGCGATCGCTGCCGGATCAAAATAGATAAATACATTGCGACAGAGGATCACATCTATGTTGGAATGTAACTTGCCTGAATCAGGCTGCTGAACTAGATTTTCCACCTGAAAGGTCACCATGTCTCGCAGTTCCGGAGCAATCTCCCATCCTTCCCGGTGCGGTTGAAAATATCGCTGTCTCAGGTCTTGATCCACCAATCGAAACGACCAATCACTATAGATGCCTCGCTCTGCCCGATCGATCGCAGCAGGATTGATGTCTGTGCCCAGAATGGAAATGCTCCAGGCCGACAAATTTGGCACAACTTCCCTTAAAAGAATGGCCAGAGAGTAGGCTTCTTCCCCTGTGGAACAACCGGCACTCCAGAGACGCAGGGAAGGGTGAGGGTGGGTTTGCTGTCGATGGATCAGGTCTGGTAAGAGGGTGCGCCGCAGTAATCCAAACTGCCCCTGATCTCGCAAGAAATAGCTTTCTCCGATCGTGATCAGACTGGCCAGTTCCTGCCACTCTGCTTTGACTGACGCTGAACCCTGCCCAGAGGCCAGGAACTGATAGTATGAGTCCTGACTGGGTAGGCTCAGGGCTGTAGTTCTAGTCTTGATTTTGCCCCAGAGCTGACCCCAATCTTTCGCATCTACTCGCAATCCCAGGGTTCTAGCAATCAGTTGGCTGAAGGGCAATCCTAGGGTATTCTGCATGGTTCACACCCACCGAAATATCAATGCACCAGGAGAACCAATCACCTGGATTTATCTATTCACCAGCGTTCCCATCCCCCATGGCAGCAAACGATACGGACCATAAAACTACGGAATCATTTACGCCCCGTTACAAAGACTGATTTAGAAGTCAGGAATTTTAGGTCACTCGACGCAATGCAAGTGAGGTGCTCTTTGGGGGTGCAGGGGCATGGGGATTCCGCCCTAGCCTCCCTTGCTAATAATGAATTTCATCCAATGCGTTCACCAGAAGATCCCGATCGGGCCTTTGCAGGTAATTCACACAAACAGCAGGAAATTTAAACCAGGTTTCAAGATTTTGCATCTCAGGTTTTGTAGTCATAGTCATCGTGTTACTACTGAGTTATCAACTACAACATCTGGAAATTATCGTTAGTCATTCGGAAGTTTTCATCGGTCATTCCTGATTAACTAAGATTGTGAGGAAAAGATTAAACCTTCTGGTTGTTGTAGAGAAAAGAGTAATTGATTCTACTTCAGGCATAGCTCCAATAATATTTCCCTAAATGATTTGAGGTGATTCTTATGTCTACGCGCTACAATCAAAACCACTCTCCACTCGTCAGAATCGTCTACGTTAAAACTCAAGTTAATGGCAAGCTCGAATTAGTTCCAATGGAGTTATATGCAGATAACTCTCTGAAGCGGAGCGCATAATTAAGGCCGGATCCAAACTAATTTCAGAGTTCAGATAATGATTGGATACGAGCACAATAATGCAGGAATGAACCGGCAGGATTAATGTCCTCCGGCTTCTGCATATTTAAAGGGTATTGAAAAAGATATAGGTTTTTAGATCTCCGACTTCTGTAAGAAATCGGAGATCTGTTTTTTATCGGAGATCTAAGTAATCGGGTGAGATTAATTATAAGAAGGGGGGAAGGGGGTACGCCCCCTTCCCCCCGACTCTCATCCTTAATTTAATTGTGCCGACCTACTTATTGGCTCGACCATGGTGAAGATCGACCTGACATTCCTACAAAATGTTGAGAGTCGTCAACCCTGCAGGAGAGTTCATCAAGATTGGGCAGTTTAGGAATATCCGCAGGGATTTCCTGACTGAGTTCAAGTAACCATCATGACGATCGACGCGATAGCCCCAACCGTGCTGGCCGTGGATGATAGTGCGGTGATGCACCAGATGATTAAGCGAGCCCTGGAACCTCAGTATCGGGTGCTCGTCTCAGATAACGCAGTTGAAGCATTGTCGATGATCTATCACGAACCCATTTCAGTGGTTCTGCTGGATGTCATGATGCCGGATGTCGATGGGTTGGAATTTTGCCGCACCCTGCGAAGTTTGCCTCAGTTTCAGCAATTGCCTGTGGTGATGGTGACCTCCAAAGACACGGCCTTCGATCGGGTCAAGGGCAAACTGGCGGGGGCAACGGAATATCTGATCAAGCCGTTTGATATTGACCAGTTGCGGCAAATTGTGGATCAGCTTTCAACCGCCTCTGTATCTGAAGTGGGCTAGTGGTCTGACTGAATGGTACTGTCAGGGAACGGTCGTACCCAGGATTCAAAGAGGCGCAAAAATTTTGTGCAGCAATATCGGGGCAATCTGATCCAAGGGCAGCACCTGTTGCACTGCCCCTAGGGCGATCGCTTCTTTGGGCATCCCAAATACGACACAACTGGCTTCATCCTGAGCGATCGTGATGCCACTGGCTTGAGCCAGTTCGGCCAATCCTTCCGCCCCATCCCGCCCCATGCCCGTGAGCAAAATGCCGACGGCCGATCGCCGGTAGTAGGCGGCTACTGAGCGAAACAAAATGGTCGCAGAAGGACAATGGCCTGCGACTGGGGGGCCTTGGGGCAGTAGGAAGCGCCCATGGGGGTCCAGTTGTAGATGACAGCGTTCGGGCGGAAAGTACACGGTGCCGACCTGGGGGATTTCTCCAGGCTGGGCGATCCGAACTTTCAAGCTACACTCAGCCGCCAGCCAGTTCACTAAACCGGTTAAAAAGCCTTCACTGATGTGCTGGACACAGAGAATGGGCACTGCAAAGGACCGGGGGATCTGGCTGAGGATGGTATGCATGGCTTGGGGACCTCCGGTCGAGGCCCCGATCGCCACCACCCTCGGGAAGCAGATATCTCTGGGGACCGAGATCGCTGGGAGGGAACTTGGCAGGGGCACAGGTTTGATCTCAGAGGATGAAGCTGGGCGACGGGTAAATACTGAAACCCCGGCTAGGACTCTGATGCGGTTGAGCAGGTCTATTTTCATCTGTTCGTACTCAGAGGAAAGACCTGTCCGAGGCTTAGGGAAGACATCTAGGGCTCCGGCCTGCAACAATTGAAAAACAGTATGGCTATCTTCAGCCTGGACCGAGGCACTGATGACGAGAATGGGTCTGGGACACTCTGCCATGACTCGGCGGGTTAACTCCAACCCACCCATTTTGGGCATGTGCAGGTCAGTGCAAATGACGGTAGGGTTGACCTGAGGAATGAGTGCCAGCGCTTCTATTCCATTGTGGGCAGTCCCTACAATCTCCATATCGGGCGTTTCTGCCAGCAACCGTCGGAGAATGGTCAGAACTACGGGGGAATCCTCAACCAGTAAGACACGAATGGGGACAGCCATGACTTAAGCAAACAAGGGCCCAAAAACAGGGAGGGAATTGAGTGGGGTGTCATCCACCCTACTCAACTCCCGAGTCGCAGTCACACACACAACTGGCCTTATCGAAGGTATGAGCATTGCTTCCTTTGCTCTATCTAAAGAGTAGGCAATAAAGGTGAAGAATTCGGGAAGAAGAAAAAAATTAGTTCAACAGTCAAAATAACGAGGAGTCTGGCAGCTTTCCATAGGCTCTGACTAGAGATCCAGCAGCCCCGCTGGGGGCAGAATTTCAATCCGTCTGTGCTTCAAATCGACGATCGGCACAATCGCTTTGACAAATGGAATCAGAACGGTTGTCCTTTTCTGCTTGACGCTGGTAGTGTCTGGATCTGTTCCTGCATCATCCGATTCAAGCTGACTGAGCTGGACCTCCAGCAAGTCATTGCCAGCGGTGAAGACATCGACCACTTCTCCAATCTGGATCTGCTCAACTTGGTGGAACACGGGTAACCCAATCAGATCCATCACATGGAACTCATCCTCTTCCAGGGGTGGTCGATCGGTATCTGGAACCAGTAATCGACTTCCTCGCAGGGCTTCTGCCTGGTCCCGATCGGTGACTCCAGCAAACTGCAACACGTATAAGCCCTTGCCCTGAATCAGGCGTCCCTTCAGTAACTCGACAGGCTGGGGCTCGGTGTCTCCCGGTTTCAGGAGCCAGCGGCGACCAGGGTCTTCAAACCGTTCCGGAAAGTCAGAGTCGGGATAAATCCGAACTTCTCCCTTCAATCCTTGAGCCGCAACAATTTTGCCAATTTCGAGCCAGCCTGCTTTGCTATAAGTCATTAGTGATTAGTGATTAGTTATGAGTCATTTGTGAGCCTTCGGAACTCTCGTTTGAGCGTCTAGGATTTCTGACCAACTGACCACAATTCAGACCTCATCAGCCATGTCAGTCACTTATGACCAATGCCCTATTGACTTAAAACGGCCGATCGCTGGTAAACCTTTTGCACCACTTCGGCCAAGCGGCGCATGCCGGTGGCAATTTCTTCGTTCGTGGCTGTCAGGCTGATGCGTAAGCACTGGTGGGTGTGCTCCCACCCCTCAGCTAAGCCGGGGAAAAAGTCTTTGCCAGGGACTACTATGATGCCCACCTGCTTGAGCTCTTGGTAAAGATCCCAGTCTGTGGCCGGTAGATCCCGTAACCAGAGCCAGGCAAAAATTGCCCCTTCCCCACGATGGAGAAACCAGGGCAGACTTCCTGGCATAGCTTCCTCCAGGGTTGATTCCAGGACAGCAAATTTACTGTGATAGTGGGGCCGGATCACGTTGATGGCAATATCTGCCAGGGCACCAGATTTAATCGCCCGGGCCGCGATCGCCTGCCCGTAGCGAGACGAGTGGATCATGGCGTTGGTCTGGAAGCACTCCAGCACCTGAATGAAGGACTCATCCCCGATCGCGATCCCAATCCGTTCTCCCGGTAGCCCGGCTTTAGACAGGCTCATGCAGTGAAGAATATTCCCTCCAAACAGGGGTGTCATGTCGGTAAAGTTCAGCGCTGGAAAAGGCGGAGCATAGGCGGAGTCAATAAACACAGGCACGTTATAAGGAGCGGCTAGGGCAGAGATTTTCTGGACTTCCTCATCTGTTAGGACATTCCCGGTGGGGTTGCAGGGCCGGGAGAAGATGACACAGCCCGTCTGTTCGTTAATCTCTAGTTGGCTAAAATCTGGCCGGTATTTGAACCGGTGTGCCGCTTCATCAATATCCAGAGCCGGTCGGTAGGCAACCAGAGCTTCCGGGATCAGACTCACCCCGCCGTACCCGGTGTAGTCAGGGCTCAGAGGCAGCACAATCCGCTTCAACTGGCCACTACTGGTATAGCCACCAAAACTATTCGCACCATAAAAATAAAGCGTCTGGCTGCCAGGAGTAATCAAAACATTGCGATCGGTCAAATTCAGGTTGTAGCGCTGATTAAAGTCCTGAACGATCGCATCGATTAAGGGTTGATAGCCTTGACTGGCACCGTACCGACACACCACTTCGCCGTACTCTCGGCTGGCCAGTAAATCTGCGGTGCAGTCGCGCCAGAGTTGTTCCACTTCCGGTAGGATGACCGGATTCCCGGCACTGAGATTGATAAATTCCCTGTTCTCGGCGGACCGTAAGGTTTCCACGATGTCCTTCATGATGGCCCGTACCCCAGTCAGGTGGGACATCTGTTCGCCAAATTGAGTCAGGGCAGGGTTCATAGGAATTATTCAGGAATGATGGCTATTCTCCGAAGTAAGCTGGTAGCCAGCTTCAAACCTCGTATCTCTGATGCTAACCGATAGGGGTCAAAGAGTGCTACAGGCTACGCGGGCTCAGCCAGCCAAAACCTTACAGTTTAAAAAGAAACCGCAAGTTTGATAGCAAAGCTTTAGAGACTGTAAAAAAAACGTTATTGATGGGTGGATTCCTGGCAAGCTATAAAGTCATGGCGATTTTCTATGCGGCCCCGTATCTTATCAGCCGCTCGCCGGTGGAGTTTCCGTTTCTTGAATGATCACAAATTCCGGATATCGTTGAAGCAGATTATTGAAACCCCGGTTGCGATCTCCTCTACTGTCACCCATTGACCTATTGCGAGTAATGCCTATATGACTCACCCTGTTACGAATCCTGCGGCTCAATTGCAGGCAAAATTGCCGTCTCCACTGAAACGTCTGGCGGATCTGGCTTATAACTACTGGTGGAGCTGGTCTACTGATCATCTGTCCCTGTTTCGTGCCATTAATGCGGACGAGTGGGAGCATTGTGGGCACAATCCAGTTGCTTTGCTGGAAATGTCTTCCTATAACCGCCTGACCCAACTGGCTGAAGACCCTGTATACCTGAAGCGACTTCAGGTGCTGGTCGGAAAGTTCGATGCCTACATGGCCGAAACCAATACCTGGGCCAGTCGGGTTGCCCCCCAGATCACCCACGAACATCCGATCGCTTACTTCTGTGCTGAATTTGGCCTCCATGAGTCGTTACAAATTTACTCTGGTGGCCTGGGTATCCTGGCCGGAGATCATCTCAAATCCGCGTCTGATCTGGGTGTTCCCATGGTTGGCATTGGTCTGCTCTATCGTCAGGGGTACTTTCACCAACGGCTCAACCGCCATGGCTGGCAGGAAGACTACTACACCGACAATATCTTTGATCGGTTGCCCTTGGAGCTGATCCGGGATGAACGGGGTGAGGCCATCACTTTTGAATTGTTGATTCGTCAGCGCCTGGTGCGGGTCCAAATCTGGAAGGTGCGGGTGGGCCGAGTGAACCTGTACCTGCTCGATACCGATCGTCATGATAATGATCCGGTCGATCGCTGGTTGACAGGTCACCTGTACGGCGGGAACCAGGATACCCGGATTGCCCAGGAGGTCGTTCTGGGGATTGGGGGGGTGCGGGCTCTGCAGGCTATGGGCATTGAACCGAGCGTTTATCATCTGAATGAAGGTCATGCCGCCTTCAGTTTGCTGGAAATTGCCCGGACGGAAGTTTTGAAACAGGGCAAGTCCTTCTATGACATTGAAGCCTGGGTTCGCGATCGCTGTATCTTCACCACCCATACGCCTGTCCCGGCAGGCCATGATGTGTTCTCTGCCGATCTGATGGACTCTTACTTCGCCACCTACTGGCCAGAATTGGGCCTCTCACGGGAGCAGTTCCTGGCTCTGGGGGCCAGACGTTTGGGTGATCCCTGGGAGCCCTTTGGGATGACGGTGCTGGCTCTACGCCTTTGTCGTGCCGCCAATGGGGTCAGTGAATTGCATGGTCAGGTTTCCCGCAAGATGTGGAACATTCTCTATCCAGAGCGGAGTGAGGACAATGTTCCGATCGCCCACATTACCAATGGGGTGCATAGCCGGACCTGGACTGCGCCTCTGATTGGCGATCTGTATAACCGTTACCTCGGTGAAGACTGGTCCATCCATGTTTCCGATCCAGGGATGTGGTCGAAGGTAGACCAGATTCCTGATGTGGAGCTCTGGGAACGGCATATGATTTTGAAGGAGCGGTTGATTGCCCATACCCGTTACCGGGTGAAGCATGCGCGTCAATCTCGAGGTGAGGAAGATTACTATGTGCAGTCAGCCAATCACCTGCTGGATCCCCATGTGTTGACCATCGGCTTTGCTCGCCGGTTTAGCCCCTACAAGCGGGGGGATCTGTTGCTGCGAGATGCCGATCGGGCGCTCAAAATTCTTGGCAATTCCGATCGTCCGGTGCAGATCATTTTCTCTGGCAAGTCCCATCCGGCAGATGAAGAGGGCAAGCGGATTATTCAGCGATTGATGGAATGGTGCCGACATCCGGCCATCCAGAACCGGGTTGCCTTCATCGAAGACTACGATATCTATACGGCTAAAAAGCTGATTCAGGGGGTAGATGTCTGGTTGAATAATCCCCGCCGACCTCTGGAAGCGTCTGGCACCAGCGGCCAGAAAGTTTGCTTTAATGGCGGAATTAATTGCAGTGTGCTGGATGGCTGGTGGTGTGAAGGCTATCAGGCTGGTCCTGATGGCAAGGGCCTGAACGGTTGGGCGATCGGGGAAGATAAGCATACGAGCGATCAGGATCTGCAGGACCGGGTGGATTCCGAGTCTCTCTATGCCCTGCTGGAACAGGAAATTGTGCCGCTCTACTACGACCAGGATGAACAGGGCATTCCCCACAACTGGATTCGCCTGATGAAGGCATCGATTAAGTCGAATTCTCCAGCCTTCAACACCGATCGCATGATTGCCGATTATGTAACCCAGATGTATGCTCCCGGAGCAGCCAAGGGAGAACCGATTCTGGCAAGTCTGGCTCTCTAAGCAAGGCGGGGATTGTCCTTGAACATTTGGTTATGGGTTATCCGTTGGGAGTCATTCATAATGACAAATGACGGATAACCGATGACAGTCGATTGATTGTGGAGACACTGTTTATGTTTGCTGAGGAGTTGTCCCCTCTATTGAAGGAGTTCGCGAAGGAACCGATCGCCTTTATGGGTGGTCTGGTTACGGGTTTCCTGCGGCTAAACCTGGCGGAGGATCCCGTGAAGAGCTGGCTAGATCGGCAGGCCCGTGGGGGCTCCCATGCCGCTGGAATGGGTCGTCACGATGGCAATGGTAGTGGCCCTCAGTCCATCACGATCGAATAAATCCATGGAATGCTGCCCATAAACCCATAGGGAGGTGGTATGCCGCCTCCCTATGGGTTTATGGCTTCAGGGATAGAAACTTAATTGGGGCAATCCCAACATTTCCGACCATCCCATCATTAAGTTCAAACATTGGATGGCCTGTCCAGCCTGCCCTTTAATTAGGTTGTCGATCACAGCCATGACAATCACCCGATCGGTGCGCGGATCGGTTTCAATCCCAATGTAGCCATAGTTCGTTCCACAGACCCATTTCGTCTGAGGGTAGACGCCGCTGGGGAGAATCTTCACCCAACTGGATGCCCGATAAAACGCCGTATAGATAGTGATGAGATCTTCCCGAACCAGTCCTGGATCCCGTAGGGTGGCGTAAACCGTGGACAAAATACCCCGCACCATGGGAATGAGGTGAGGTGTAAATTGGACCGTGACCTCATGGCCAGCCAGGTCACTGCAAATTTGCTCAATTTCTGGAGTGTGGCGGTGAGTAGCGACACTGTAGGCCCCCAGAGAGCCTTCGGCCTCTGCCAAGAGCAGGTGGGTTTTGGCCTGCCTGCCCCCACCTGAAGTGCCAGATTTAGCGTCAATAATGGCACTTTCGGGCACAATCAGTCCTTGCTTCAGCAGCGGGGACAGGGCGAGCAAACTGGCGGTTGGATAACAGCCGGGGCACCCCACCAACCTGGCTTCTGCAATTCGATCACGGTATAGCTCCGGCAGCCCGTAGACAGCGGTTTCGGCGATGTCTCGATCGTTGCGATCGCCCCCGTACCAGGCTTGGTAAGTTTCCAGATCGGAAAACCGGTAGTCCGCTGACAGATCCAGAACCTTGCATCCTTTAGTCAACAGCGTCGGAGCCATCTTATAGGCAAGACCATTAGGGAGGGAAAGAAAAACGGCCTGACAGCGGGCCGCAATCGCCTCCAGATCGATCGGTTCTACCACCAGCTTTACCCGATCGGCGAAGTGGGGGTATAGTTCAGAGAAAAGCTGACCAGCACTGCTTTCCCCGCCCAGATAAACAATTTCTACCCCAGGATGCTCCAGCAACAGGCGGACCAGTTGGACTCCACCATACCCTGACGCACCAACAATTCCAACAGGCACACGACCTAAGTCACCCATACGACGGATACCAGATTTTTTAAAGAAAAGATGATGAATCGGGGATGCAGGAACTATGCGACCTGTTTGAGGGCAGAGCCTCCCAGATCCCCAAGCTTAGCAATGGATGATTGCTGCAGGTTGACCTTATAGAGGTCTCAAGAAGACCTGATACCCAGGTTGATTGGGCTCAATTTGATCTGCAATTGAAACACAAAAATGATGACCAGGCATTGCAGGCCACACCTTTGATTTTGAATTGGTATTGAGCTTCTGCTGCATTGTAGTACTAAAGCCCAAAGACTGGTAACGGAAATTCTAAGCCCTCCATGGGAGCGAGCAGCCTGACATTCAGGACCAGGCATCGCAAGTAATCTGCTCTGCTGAATTCTGTCCCATCTCCCACCCCTGGGGGTGTTTGAACGTCCGCTCAGAGGCAGTCTTTTACAGGAGCGATCCCAAGGCGAAGGCCAGGGCTGCGCTGCCCAGAGGGACTGTTAAATTATCAATCCCTAATTTTGAAAAAGTTTCCAGCAAAGTTGCAACGGCAGCTACCGCCAGTGGAATCCAGACCATTTCCCAGAGGTTTGCCTGCACCCCTAGCAAAATCAGGCTGCAAATGGTCCAGCTTGTCAGGACCATGGCCAGAGATCCCTCCCAACTTTTTTGCATACCCCAGACTTGGTAGGGATGACGACCAAAGCGTTGCCCAATCAGGGCTGCCATCCCATCCCCCCAGGTCATGACCAGAATACCGAGGGCGGCGTACTGGGGTTGCTGCAGAGGCCAGAACCAGGCTACCAGGATGCCAATACTGACCGCATAAAAAAAGGTACCCCAGCTATGGCGTCCGATGCCATTCACGCTGGTCAGAATTGGGAAGTGGTAGGAGAGGAGGGCGATCGTACTGGCGACAACAGAAGCTGCAATGCCGATCCAGGCTGGAATCTGCAGCCACCAAGCCAGAAGAATCACATTGCCAGCCCCCATGTGCAATACCTTGCGGACTACTTCTGGACTCGCATTGCTGAACCGACTGACTGCTTCTGTGGCCAGTAAAACCAGCCCCAACCATAGTCCTGCGATCAACAGTTGCAGATCTAGGCCAGGAGGGGTAGAAAAGAGGGGCAAAGCGCTGAGCAAGGGCACAGAGTTTGGAGGAATGGCTTCTCTAAAACTTTAATACTAATTTGGATGGGGAAGCATGGTAGATTCCTGGCTGGATAGCTGGATGCTTTAAACATCCTCTGATGCCAGTCGATCACCACAGGGATTCTCTATACTCAAGGAATAGACAAATCATCGATTAAACGTCCACGGGTCAATGTTTCTTCTGGAATATGAAAAGTCTGATTCGGCAACTTATCCGTCGATTGGGTTTTGACATTGTCAGATACTATCCGTCAGCATTTGAACGGGCTCAGGCAATTGACAATCGACGAGAAGGCTCGAAAATTCTGAAGCTGTTGACTCTCCACGAAATTGACTTAGTTCTAGATGTGGGCGCAAATATTGGACAATATGCCAAAGGACTTTTTCAAATTGGATACCAGGGTAAGATCATCTCTTTTGAACCCCTCTCATCTGCTCATGCACAGTTGTTCCTTTCAAGTCGAAATTACCCGAACTGGGAAGTGGCAGAGCGGGGTGCAATTGGTCATGCAAATGGTGAAGTCGAAATTCATATTTCAGGCAATTCCGAAAGCAGTTCGTTGCTCAATATCTTGCCTGCCCATGTCAATGCGGCCAGGAAGTCAGCTTACGTTGATTCTGAGGTAGTCAGGATCTTTCGATTAGATGAGTTGATAGGCCATCGTCTGGCCGATTTCCGGGCTCCTTTCCTCAAAATTGATACTCAGGGTTACGAAGATAGGGTACTCCAGGGGGCATCAGGAATTCTTCCCCAGATTAAAGGGCTGTATTTAGAAATGTCTTTAATGCCTTTGTATGAAGATCAAATCCTTTTTGAGGAGATGCTAAGAACTGTGAATCAAATGGGGTTTTCTCTGTATGACTTGGTTCCTGGATTCTTTGATTACCGTACGGGTAGATTGCTGCAGGTGATGGGGACATTTTTCAGACATAGGGAAGATAGTTGAGCGGCGCTGGCGACAACCAATTCCTCTGGGTGAATTTCTCTATACTGGAGAAATACAAACAAAAGTTATCTAGATAACATCACCCTATGACAACCTCAGTACCTGCGATCGAGTTTTTTGAAGGAGTTTCAGAACAAATCAGCAATGTCAGCCTCCGCCTGAACCGGTCTTCCGGAGTCCGCACGGTGCTGATGACATTTACTGAACTCAACTCTATTCAGCGATTTAAAAGCTTTACCAGTAAATTTAATGGCGCTTTGCGCCTCCTGGATGAAGAAGGGGAAATCACGATCGAGCCCGATTCTGTGAAGTTTGTGTTCGGTGGCCCTGAAGGGGACGATTTTGAGCGCATGGACTGTCAGTTCGAAGTCAATCGGGAGGACCATTGGGAGCGATTTATGCGATTCATGAACCGCTATGCTGCAGTCAATGGGATGGACTACGGGGATCGATCTTAAAAGCATCGGTACCCGGACCCAAAACTTCCCGACTGGAAATCCCTGATAATAGCTGAAGAATCGTTATCAAGATTTAACAAATGAAAATTGCGATCACCGGAGCCACTGGATTTGTTGGATCCAGATTGGTCCAGCACCTCCAGGCAGAGGGTCATCAGTTGTTGATTTTTAGTCGGGATGCTGCGCGAGCCAGACGGGTATTTCCCCAGGCAGCCTTTCCGACCCTGGAAGTGGTTGAATACAGCCCTACTGAAGCGGGGGCTTGGCAATCGGCGATCGCCGGTTGTGACGGAGTGGTGAACCTGGCTGGAGAGTCCATTGCGGAAGGTCGCTGGACGCTTGAGCGTAAGCAAAAAATTCTGGAGAGCCGTCAGTTGGGAACCCGTCGTCTGGTAGAGGCGATTGCCCAGGCTCAACCCAGGCCGTCTGTGTTGGTGAATGCGTCCGCGATCGGCTACTACGGCACCAGTGAAACGGCCAGTTTTGATGAAGCCAGTCCGGCTGGGGAAGATTTTCTGGCCCAGGTGTGTCAGGCCTGGGAAGGGGAAGCGCTGCGGGTGAAGGAGAGTGGGGTCCGGTTGGTGATTTTCCGGACGGGCATTGTTCTCGGGTTGGGCGGGGCTGTGGCCAAAATGATCCCGCCGTTTAAACTGTTTGCTGGCGGCCCGATCGGCTCGGGACGGCAGTGGTTCTCCTGGATTCATCGGGAAGATTTGGTGGCCCTGATCCGGCAGGCTCTCACCCAATCCGACCTGGAAGGAGTCTTCAATGCGACTGCCCCCTATCCTGTCCGGATGGCTGAATTCTGTCAGGCGATGGGGGAGGTGCTCCACCGTCCCTCCTGGCTTCCTGTTCCCGGTTTTGCCCTGGAGGTGCTCCTGGGAGATGCGGCTCAGGTCATCCTGGAGGGCCAGCAGGTCTTGCCGAAGCGCATGCTGGAGCAGGGATTTCAGTACCGCTATCCCCTGGTGAAACAGGCCCTGGAGGAAGTAGTGCATGAACACCCATGATGTAGGATCGGGGCGGCTTCTGTCCTATTCGGGCAGGACGTGGAAACGGGCGGAAATAGCGGTTCGTTGTTCACCATTCCAGTTGACCCTGTTGATGGCGATGCAGCATCAGAGTGTTTCCCTCCGGACGATCGCAGGCCAGTCTGGCTTGGACCTGCATTACACTGACCGACCGCTCCCTGAATTGGTGACAGAAAATGAGCTGCTCTGGTTGATTCAAGTGGGGGTGCTGCGGCGGGAAGTGGATGGTCAGGGACTGACCGATAGCTTTCGCCTTACTCCCCTGGGCCGACAACTGGTTGAGCATTGGCAAGCGCAGGGAACGCATGGGTTCTCTGTCCCGTCTCTCTGGGATCGCCTATACAACATTCGGAACCGTTGGCTAAGATTAAGTGTTTAGGGAGTATAAAGTAAAAACTGGGAAGTGTAACGGAGACTTGGAGAAAATCTCCTCCTGGGTCTGCAGTGGTTAGCAAAACTTCATGGCCCTCCCGTCTGCACTTTTCTGAGTCCTATCCCCTCTCCCCCTTCACCCTCTATGAAAGCCATCATGGTTGTGGGCACCACATCCAATGCCGGAAAGTCCCTCATGACTACTGCGCTCTGTCGCATTTTAAGTCGGCGGGGCTGGCAGGTAACCCCCTTTAAAGGGCAGAACATGGCTCTGAATGCCTATGTGACTGCCAGTGGCGGGGAAATTGGTCACGCTCAGGCCGTCCAAGCCTGGGCTGCGGGGGCTATCCCTCGTATTGAGATGAATCCAATTCTGCTCAAACCCATGGGGGATATGACCTCGCAGGTGGTTTTGAAGGGTAAAGCCGTGGGCCGAGTCAGTGCAGAGGAATACTATCAGCAATACTTTGATGTGGGCTGGCAGGCGATCGAAGAATCTCTAAAACGTCTGGGGGAAGAATTTGATCTGATTATTTGCGAAGGGGCGGGCAGTCCGGCAGAGGTGAACCTAAAACACCGGGATCTGACCAATATGCGGGTAGCCAAGCACCTGAATGCCTCGACGGTTCTGGTGGCCGATATCGATCGGGGGGGTGCATTTGCCCACATCATTGGCACCCTGGAACTCCTGGATCCAGATGAGCGGGCACTGATTAAAGGAATTGTCATTAACAAGTTTCGAGGGCAACGTTCCCTGCTCCAATCTGGGATTGACTGGCTGCAGGACCGCACTGGGATTCCGGTAATGGGGGTGGTGCCGTGGATTGACCAGGTGTTTCCGGCAGAAGATTCCCTTAACCTGTTTGAGCGGCGCTCCAGTAAAACGACGGGAGAGCTCACCATCGCAGTGATTCGTCTGCCCCGCATCTCCAATTTCACGGACTTTGACCCCTTGGAGGCTGAAGCATCGGTTAACCTGAAGTACCTGAGCCCCCGGGATTCCCTGGGGTACCCGGATGCGATTATTTTGCCCGGTTCCAAAACGACGATTGCAGACCTGCTGATGCTGCAAAAGTCAGGCATGGCCGAGGAGATTCAAAACTATGCGGCAGCAGGTGGCACGATTCTGGGGATTTGCGGTGGGTTTCAGATGATGGGGAAAATGCTGGCTGATCCGGAGGGCATTGAAGGTCACGAAGGCCGCTATCGGGGCCTGGGTCTCTTTCCGCTGAAAACTATCATCACGGGTCAAAAAGTGGCCCGCCAGCGACTGGTGACGTCTAACTATCCGCAACTCGGCCTGCCAGTGGCTGGATATGAAATCCACCAGGGCCGTACCAGTCCCATGGATCCAGAGAAGCCAATCCTGACAGAAGGTCAGACGTTCAACCCCTTGTTCGACGATCGCAACTTGGGGATTGTCGATTCCACCCAATCCCTCTGGGGAACTTATCTCCATGGCATTTTTGATAATGGTCCCTGGCGGCGAACCTGGCTCAATCGGTTACGACAACAGCGAGGGTTAAAGGCCCTGCCCACAGGAATTCCCAACTATCGGGAGCAACGGGAAGCAATGCTCGATTCTCTGGCGACCACGATCGAAGCCCATCTAGATCTAACTCCTCTGCTGTAACCTGCCCTCGCTACCCTGTATTCCATGACTATCCGGATTCGATTCCTCCCAGATGATGTCACGGTTGAGGCTCAGCCGGGGGAACCTCTCCTGCAAGTGGCTCACCGGGCAGGCATTTCCATTCCAACGGGTTGCCTGATGGGGTCTTGCTGTGCCTGTGAGGTGACAATCGAAGAGTGGGGAGATGTCCGAGCCTGTATCACCTCGGTGCCTCCCGGATCAGCAGATTTGACGATTAATCTCTTTAGTGACCCGACCTGGTGATGGAGGTTCAGGCAGCGTCTGGCTTTTGGAAGGACAGGGGCTGCTTGTGAATCACGGTCAGGCGTGTTTCTGGCTCTTCCAGATAAGCAGTGAAGCCCCGGGCGGTTCGTTCAACCCGAATGACAGAACCGTCTTTATTTCTGATGTAGGTGGTTCTCATGGGTCCCAGGGCAAGCGATCGGGAAACCAGCATATTCAGGGAAAGAGCCTGAAAGGTGACCGTCGCATAATCTGCCAGATGTTTGGCAATGGTAATAGGTAAACCAGAGCTATCAAAGGTGCCTATACATACCACCAGTTCCGTCTTTTCCGTATCCATCTTTAACCGTGCCTTACAACAGTAACCACCCGATTGATCCAAATTATGCTGCAGGATTTGTAGTCTTGGTCACAGTGATAATCCTCATTTTCGATCCTGGAGTATAGCGAGTTGTCTGTACACACCTAAGTAAAACTCAATAAAAAGTGATATCTGGTTGTTTTTATTTACATTCACGGCGGCTGGGGGTAGTAGCCTGTCCAGCAAATATTGAGAAATAAAGGGTGGGAACGTTCCCACCCATCAAAATTTCTGTGGCGAAGTCCTGGCAGTTAGGATGGGAGCAGCTCTAGCGGTGGAATATCTTCTGGTAAGAGTGTGCTCAAAACCTCATCCGTGATCGTCTGAATATTCACTAAACGATTCGCCTGCCGTTCAATGGTCTTCTCAAAAATATTTCTGACTAACCGACCATTGCCAAAGGATTTGTCCCGTTTATCATAGAGGGTTTGAAAGATTTCTAACAACCGCGTCTCTGTTTCAGGCATGACTTTGAAGTTACTTTCTCGACATAGTTTGTGAAAGATTGCCAGGAGTTCCTCAGGGCGATAATCCTTGAAGTAAAAGTAACGATTAAATCGGGATTTTAGACCGGGATTAGACTCCACAAACTCGGTCATATTGTCGGTGTAACCGGCAGCGATCACGACTAATCGATCGCGATGATCTTCCATCCGTTTCAGCAGCGTATCAATCGCTTCCTGACCAAAGTCATTACCACTCGTTTGGGGGGTCAGGGCATAGGCTTCATCAATAAACAAAACCCCATCCAGAGCAGATTTTAGAAGCTCATCCACCTTTTTGGCTGTCTGGCCGACATATCCGGCCACCAGCCCAGCCCGATCGGTTTCGACCAGGTGGCCACTAGAGAGAAAGCCCAGATGTTTGTAAATACGACCCAGCATCCGGGCCACTGTGGTTTTGCCCGTTCCCGGATTGCCCGCAAAAACAGCATGCAAAGAGACAGTGGTTTTTGCCAATCCCCGTTCTGTTCTCAACTTCTGAACTTTCAAAAAATTCGTGAGGGTTTTGATTTCATCTTTGACAGTCTCCATGCCGACCAGGCTATTGAGCTGTTCTAAAACTTTCTCCAGGCTATCTTCAGCGGGTGGATAGACGGCATTGGGTTGCTCTTTCTGGTCCGTTGATTTTTCGGAAGACTCCCCCTGATGGAGCAGTTTCCAGATGGTTTCCAGGGCCTTTTTTTCGAGTTCTGTTTCCTCCCCATCTGCTTTGACCACCACCTGAGCAAATCGGTACAGGGCGTTGGTGATGGGGGCAAAAAACTGGGTTCCATTTTGGCGATCGTGCTCTTTCAGAACCCCTGGCAAATAGAGTTGATTTTCCTGAAGATCGTTGTTGATTCTAGCCTGTTTGTAGTCTTCAAAAATTTTGAGAATACTGAGTTCTCCCCGCTCTCTAATTTCGGGAGAGAGTTCCCATTGATTAACCAAAATAAAGAGCAGTTCTCGGTTTTGCTTGATCAGAGCATAAACAGTGCCATAGGCCAGCATTTCATTCGAGGTGAAGCGATGATCGACAGCGACGAAAATCCGAATGATTTCGGTCAGGTCCAGCAGGATCATGCTTTGATACGCCTGCCCCAGTTCTAATAAGGGTTGGAGCGCTTTCAGAAGGAGATTGGCTTCTTTTTTGATTTCTCGGGTATCCATTCAGAGCGTTGCGTGCAAAAAGCACAGTGATGGATGGGGCAATAACTTACTGGCTATTTTATGCTGCTTCTGCTGAACCCCATCTCCCTGAGCGGATGAATATTCGGATCTTGGATGCTGAAGTCAAAGCAGCAAAATCTACGCTAAACTAACCTGACTGAGTTTCAGATTGCTCAACCCTGAATCATGGGGATTGCTCTCAAGTGTCTGTTGCAGGGGATAGGTTAGCCGCATGAATCAACTCAACAGTGCGTTTACCCTGTTTTTGAGCCTGTTGGTGGAAGCCATTCCCTTTCTGCTCCTGGGGGTGTTGTTTTCCAGTTTATTGCTGGTTTTCGTGAATGAACGGAAGCTGATTGCCGTGATGCCAAAGAACCCAATTCTGGGGGCTCTGGTGGGCAGTCTAGCTGGGTGCCTATTCCCGGTCTGCGAGTGTGGTAATGTGCCTGTGGCCCGACGCCTGTTGATGCAGGGTGCCCCCACGTCGGTCGCGATCGGATTTTTGCTGGCAGCCCCAACGATTAACCCGATCGTCTTTTTCTCTACCCGGACTGCTTTTCGAGATCAGCCAGAGGTCATCCTGTTCAGGTTTGCCATTTCCCTGGCAATCGCAGCTTTCATCAGCCTGGTTTTTAGCGTCCAGCGAGATCTGCGTCCCCTCTTGCAGCCATCAGTGGTCTGGATGATGCCCATCAGTCGTACTGAGCAGAGTCTGGCAGCGACATCGTCTCCGTTGCTCCAATCTGGAACCTTTCTCCTGGGGGTTACGGGGCAGCCCCAACGATTGGATGCAACCCAGATTACCTTTGACTCTCCCAGTCAAAAACCCCTGGCAGATAAACTGGTTTTGTTCCTGGAAAATATGGTCCAGGAACTGCGGGAACTGGGGGCGATCCTGGTGTTGGGGAGTGCGATCGCTGCAACAATTCAGGTGTTTGTTCCCAGAGAAATCATTCTCGACCTTGGTCAGGGGCCTGCGACCTCGATTCTGGCCATGATGTTGCTGGCGACGATCGTCTCTATTTGTTCCACCGTGGATTCGTTTTTTGCCCTTTCTTTTGCCTCCACCTTTACCACAGGGTCACTCCTAGCGTTTTTGGTCTTTGGGCCTATGATTGACCTGAAAGGGCTGGGGTTAATGATGTCTATCTTTAAACCTAGGGCGATGATCTACCTGTTCGGCCTGGCTGCTCTCCTGACTTTCCTGACGACACTCGTGATTAACCTCCATGTCAGCTAGTTCCTTCTTTCAGAACCGAGAGCGCAATCGGCGACACCGGAATCGCCGATCTCCTTTCCAGCAATGGTTAGAAGTGTTAGCCATTGGGTCTTGGGGGGGCCTGTTTTTGAAGTACTGGCTGACCGGGAAACTGTATCTGCTCATCCACCCCAACTATTTTGGGTTGACTGTAGTCGGGGGGATAGGGCTCATTGTTGTGGCTCTGTTGCGCTTGCTGTACCTCTTCCGGGGTCAGTCTGCTTCTGTTGTGGGTGGTGCTCAACATCTGAATCTGTTTCCTCCCCTAATCAGTTCGCTGTTGCTGCTGGTGACGGCGATCGCGGGTCTGATGGTGGAGCCCCGTGCTTTTGCCAGCCCCATGGCAGCCCAGCGAGGTCTGGGAGAGTCCAGTGCCCTCACCCGCACGCGGCCCCAGGCGTTTCGGAGTCAGACTGTTCCGGAAGATCGCTCCCTGATTGATTGGGTCAGAACGCTGAACGTGTATCCGGAGCCGGATGCCTATACCGGACAGAAGGTGAAGGTACAGGGATTTGTTACCTATCCTTCGGTCAGTAGCGGCCTCGGCGATCGGTATTTGGGTATTACTCGCTTTGTGATTACCTGCTGTGCAGCGGATGTTTACCCGGTCAGTTTGCCGGTTAAATTAACCCAGAATCGTGCGGCTTACCCGCTGGATCGGTGGTTTGAGGTGGAGGGGCGGATGATCACAGAAACGCTGGGGGGGAAACGCCAGTTGGTGATTGAAGCTAAATCCCTCAAATCTATCCCTGAACCGAAAAATCCCTATGATTATTAGAATTCCATGAAAATGTCATTCGTGGGAAATGTCGTGAATTGTGTCGCTGATAAAATTCCTGTTCTTGCGGTTTGGGTCTGTGAGGGTAGAGACGTAATTTATTACGTCTCTACTACGGGGTGGTTTGGGGGGATGCTATGACTGCCGATCGTGGGACTCGTTTTCCCCAACCGCTGGATGTCGTTGCGGTGATGCTGATGCTCTTGCTTGGCCTGCTGATTGGGCTGACGCTCTGGGGGGGAGAGCAGGCTGCACCCCGGATTAAAGACTTTAGCTGGCAGGAGCGTCAGGTGGGGGCGGAGGATATTGCTTTTGTGCTCCACTTCAGCCGTCCGATGGAGCATGACACCGTGGAAGCAAACCTGACGATCAATCCATCTCTGCCGGGGAAAGTGAGTTGGGCTGGACGACGCATGGCTTACACGCTGACCCAGCCTGCTCCCTATGGAACGGCTTACGAAGTGCGTCTACAGGGGGCTAGGGATAGTTTTAAACGGATGGGCAGGCGACCAGCTATGGAACCCTTTGTGGGCCGATTTCGCAGTCGCGATCGGGCTTTTGCTTACATTGGCATTGACGGGGATGAGCAGGGCCGACTCATTCTCTATAACCTGACGCAACAGAAAAAGCAGGTGTTGACCCCCAAAAATTTGGTGGTGATGAATTTTGATGCTTTTCCCAAAAGTGATCGGATTCTCTTTTCTGCCTACGATCGGCAGCCGAATAATCCCCAGGCCATGCTGGATCAACGCCTCTATAGTGTGACGACTGGGATTCAGGTGCAGTCCCCCCAGCAGCCCTCGGAGCAAACCTATGATTTTCTGGGTCGCCCGCTCCAGCCGGTGTCTCCACCGACCCGTTCCCTGGGTGAGTTGCAACAGATTCTGGATAGTAAGGACTATCAGAACTTGAAGTTTGATCTCGCTCCAGATGGGAAGACGCTCGTGGTGCAGCGGATCAGCCGTCGGAATTCAGCGGATTCTGGCCCCTGGATTGTGAAATTGGATGAGATTGGTAATGTGTTGGGAGCGCCTACTCCCCTGAAAAGTCAGGGGGGGGATTTCCTGATTACCCCAGACAGTAACTCTCTGGCGATCGCCCAGGGGGAAGGGATGGCCATTCTGCCACTGCAACCAGACACCAAAGCGCTGGACTTCTTGCCCAAGTTTGGCATGGTGCTGAACTTTTCTGGAGATGGCTCCCAGGCGGCCATGGTGAAGTTCAACAAAGACTATACCCGTTCCTTATTTCTGGTGACAACCCAAGGGGTGCAGAAGGAGCTATTGCGGATTACGGGTTCGATTCTGGATGCCCAATTTGATCCCCAGAATCAAACCTTGTATTGTCTGCTGACGCGCTTGATTCCTGGCGAAACCTATCAGGAGCAGCCCTTTATTGCGATCGTGGACCTGAAAACAGCTAAGGTGACCCCCTGGCTGGTCCTGCCCAATCAGCGGGATATTGAGATGCACTTGGCTCCTGATGGTTTGGCGCTCCTGTTTGACCAACTGGTCTCTGCTAAGGATAATCCCAAAACGGGTCCCCGTAACAGTTCTGGAGAAGTGATTGCCACCAGCCGCCTGTGGTTGCTGCCGATCGCCAATGCCGACCCCGCCGTTCAGGCCAGAGTGCAGCCAGAGGAACTGCCCTTGCCGGGATTCCATCCTCGCTGGCTGCCCTGATTGCGCTTGCGTACCGGATCTTAGTAGTGGTTACCCACCTTGCGGTGATGGACCGCAGTCAGGGCATCTGGATTCGAGACTCGACCAGCCTGAACTGAACTGTAAACAATCCAGTGATCGCTGCACTCCATCCGACTCAGGACCTCACATTCCAGATAAGCCAGGGCGTCAGCCAGGATCGGAGAGCCATTTTCTGCCGCCTGGATTTTGATCTCAGCAAATCGATCGGCCCCCGGTGCAAACCGTTTCAGGAAGTGTTTCATCAGGGGTAGGTGGTTGCCTTCCTCCAGAACATTGAGGACAAACCGATCGCCGACCTGCATCAGAGATTCGATTGCCCGGTCCTTTGCCACGGCAATGGTAATTCCCAGGGGCTTAAAGCTGGCCTGAGCAACCCAGGAGGCTAACATTGCACTCCGCACCGAGCCCTTTTGAGCCGTGATGATGTAAAGCCCGCCACTGATCCGCCCCAGGGCTTTGTCCAGGTCTGTGTCTAGGGCTTTCATCTGCTGAATGGCCCGATCTCTGGAGAGGAACTGTCCCAGGTCTGTTCCGGCTTCTTCACAAAGCTGATAGGTCCCTTCTGTGGGAACATCCTTAATCCGAATCGCAGGAAATGCCTCTGCCAGACCCAATTCTCGAAACCGGGCCCGAACGGCGTCGATCGGTTCATCATCGCCGCCATAGGACTCGAACAGTCCAAACACCTGCTTATTTTTGACCGCTGCCAGCACGGTACTGACGGCTGCCTGGGTACTAGAGGTGGCAGTACCCGAAGAGGGGGGGAGACTCAGCGCCACCGCTGCGACCCGGCCCACCAGTTCGTTGACTTCCTGGGGATCTGCTCCCCGCAGGTTCATCATTTCAACGGCCACCCCGGTTTTGGTAATGCCTCTGGCCAGAGATTGGGAGAGCCGATCGCTATAACCGTAATCTGACACATAGAAGACGGCCACAGTGGTTTCCGACTTTGCTTTTGCCTGACTCCAGCGGCGATAGCAATCGATCAGTTCTGAAACGTTGTAATACAGGAGAGGTCCGTGGCCTGTGGCGACCATGCGGATGGTGGCCAGTTCATCCATGCGCTTCAGAGCTGAAAGCACCGATCGGGCATTGGGAGCCATCAGACATTCATAGTAGAACCGGAAATCTGGTTCAATCCGGGCCAGATCCTGATCGAAGATGTGGTCATCGCAGTAATGCATCCCAAAAGCATCACAGGTGAACAGGATCTGGGTCTTGGTATCGTAGGTGAACATGGTATCGGGCCAGTGGAGATTGGGGGCAATCACAAACTCCAGGATGTGCCCCTGGCCCAAGTCGAGCTGATCGCCATTCTTGACGATGCGCCGTTGGTAGGGCTGATGGACCAGATCATCTAGAAACTGCAGGGCGACCTTCGAACCCACCACGGTGACCTGAGGAGCCAGTTGCAGGATATCCCGCACCAGGCCACTGTGGTCTGGCTCGGTATGGCTGATGATCAGGTAGTCGATCTGGGTCGGGTCGATCTGGCCCTTCAAGGTGTCCAGATAAAGGGTGCGAAACTTTTCGTGGGAGGTATCGACCAGGGCGGTCTGATCTCCCTGGATCAGAAAGGAGTTGTAGGTGGTCCCATTCTGCAGCCCAAATTCGATGTCAAAGCGATCGCGATCCCAGTCCAGGGAACGGATTGTCGTTGTGTCTGCAGCAATATCACTGACCTGGATGGTCAGCCGTTTTTGGGTTTGATCTGTCAGTACTACCATGAACGATCCTCCCGATGTCTCAGTTTTACTATAGCGGTTTGCAGGAGCCCCGAATATGGGCGATAAGACAGGGCCAGAGAGATTAGCTCCAAAGCCTGATAGCAAAAATTTGATGGGCGTCCGGTGGGGATGTCGCCCACTGGCTAAGAAATCACTGTATTTATCATTTTATTGCGACCAGGTTAAAAGAATAAGTAAAATTACCTATGATAATAATTTGAATCCCTGCAGGTGGTCCCGTAACCATGGAGGAAGATTGGCTGGCGCTGGCGATTGGGAATTCCCGACTGCATTGGGCTCACTTCAACAGCTCCCTGCTGACAGCAACCTGGGACACCTCCCATCTGACTGCGCTACCGGCTTTTGCGCTCTCCCCATCAGCGACGGAACTCTGGATTGCCTCGGTTGTGCCGGAACAGGCACTCCTCTGGCAAAAGCTGCCTACCGTTCACTGGATTACCCTGGATGATATTCCCTTGCGAGAGGGGTATGCGAATCTGGGTCTGGATCGAGCCCTGGCCGTGTGGGCGGCAGGGGAACTCCTGGGCTGGCCAGTGCTGGTCATTGATGCGGGAACATCTCTCACCTTTACTGGAGCGAGTCGAGATCATCAGTTCAAGGGTGGGGCTATTTTGCCAGGGCTACGGTTACAACTGCGATCGCTGGCAGTCAAGACAGCCCAGTTGCCGGAAGTCCAGCTTGGGGATCAACTCCCCAGCCGGTGGGGGCATAACACACCGGATGCGATTCGCAGCGGTGTGGTCTATACCGTGTTGGCAGGAGTCCGAGAGTTTGTCCAAGCCTGGCAGCAACAATTTTCCAATGGGGCGATCGTGCTGACGGGAGGAGATGGGGAAACCCTATTATCCTATCTGCGAGACTATGATCCCAATCTGGCTGTGCTGTTTACCCTCGATCCCCACTTGATCTTTTGGGGCATACGGATGATTCGAGAACGGAGACGGGCATAGAGGCCTTGCCTCCTCAGGCCACGATCGTGCGTCCCTCCAGATAATCTCGAAGTTGACGATCGTGGTCATGGGCCAGGTCCCCGAGGGGCAGATCGGTTTTGGAAAATGCTTTGATGCCCAGTACCTCCAGGGTGTCCTGCACTTGCAAACTTCCCTGGACCTCGGCTTCCAGGACCACACTGATGGAATGGATGCGAGGATCCCGATCGGGAGCCGAATAAACCCCCACCAGCCGCCGAATTTGGATCAGCGTCAGTCCCGTTTCTTCCACCAATTCCCGGCGGGCAGCAGTTGGAATGTCTTCTCCCCAATCAATAATGCCGCCTGGAATAGACCAGCGGCCATTATCACGACGCCGAATGAGGACAATCCGCCCATCAGGTAGGACGGGAATAATAGCCACGCCAGTGATGGGATGGCGAAAGACCAACCCGATGATGGCTTGCATATAGCGCCAGAGATGACGCATGGGTTCAACCCTAAGAAGACAGTTGGACTAAGTCGGCCAGCACAGTCGTTGCATGGTCCTCGGGCTTCACCTTCAAGTAGATCTGGGCAATTTTGCCGTCTGGTCCGATGAGAAATGTGTTGCGGCTAATGCCCATATATTCTTTTCCCATAAATTTCTTGAGGCCATAGCTTTCGTAGGCTGTCGCCACGGTGCCACCTGCGTCAATCAACAGGGGAAACGGCAGGTCAAACTTGGTGATGAATTTTTGGTGAGATTTGGCATCATCCGTGCTGATCCCCAACACGATAACATCACTCCCCTGGTAATCGGTGTAGGCATCCCGAAAGCCACAGGCTTCCTTGGTGCAACCAGGGGTGTTATCTCTGGGATAGAAATAAACCACGACATATTTCCCCTGCAAGCTAGATAGGCTGATCAGATTGCCCTGAGCATCGGGCAGGCTAAAATCAGGGGCTGGATCGCCAACTTTGAGAGCCATGACTGCACTGAATTTGAAAGGACATTCGATCTAATAAGGTAGTGCTTTTTGAGGTCTTCTTCCGAGCCCTCAGAGATTCAGAAGCCTGTTGCAGGGACCCCTGAACTTAATCCTTAATTCTTTTCCGAGCTTCCTGGAGGGCCTGTCGAACCTGTTCAAAGCCCGTGCCTCCATAACTATTACGAGCAGAAACCACCTGACGAGGGGCGATCGCCGCATAGATATCGGAGGCAAATTGGGGATGAAGGGCCTGCCATTCTTCCAGGGTCAAGTCCTTCAGGAGTTTCCCTGCAGCCAGACAGGTGCGAACCACTCGACCCACCAGATTGTAGGCTTCCCGGAATGGCACCCCCCGGGCCGCCAGATAATCTGCCACATCCGTGGCATTGGAGAAGTCTTCATCCACAGCCTCGGCCAGTCGATCTGTACGAAAGGCCAAACCCTCACTAAACAGGATTGTCATGGCTTCAAGGCAGGTCTGCACTGTTCTGACCGCATCAAACAGGGCTTCCTTGTCTTCCTGTAAATCCTTGTTGTAGGCCAGGGGCAGCCCCTTCATCAGTACCAGCATCGCCTGCAGGTGGCCAAAGACCCGCCCCGTCTTGCCGCGTACCAGTTCGGGGACATCAGGGTTCTTTTTCTGGGGCATAATACTCGACCCTGTGGCGCAACTATCCGTCAGGGTAACGAACCCGAATTCCTGGGAGGACCAGAGGATCACCTCTTCAGACAGCCGACTGAGATGGACCATGATCAGACTGGCAGCGGTCAGAAATTCGATCGCAAAATCTCGATCGCTGACCCCATCCAGACTATTGCTGTAGACTTGCTCAAATCCCAGAATATCTGCTGTCAGGCGACGGTTGATTGGGAATGTGGTCCCGGCAAGAGCCCCACAGCCCAGGGGAGAAATATTAACCCGGTGATAGATTTCACTCAGCCGTTCCCAATCTCGCTGAGCCATTTCAAAGTAGGCCAATAGATGGTGAGCCAGGCTGATCGGTTGCGCCCGTTGCAGATGGGTATAGCCGGGAATCAGGGTTTCTACATGGCGATCGCTGAGATCCAGCAGGATGAGCTGAAACTGTCGCAGTTGACTCTGGATACGACGAATCTGATCCCGTAAATAGAGCCGGGTATCCGTTCCAACCTGATCGTTGCGCGATCGGGCAGTGTGCAGTTTTTTGCCCACATCACCGACCAGCTCAGTCAGGCGACGCTCCACAGCAAAGTGAACATCCTCTGCTTCCACACCCGGACGGAAGAAGCCTTCGCGATACTCCTGGCGGATTCGCTCTAATCCCTGGACCAACTGTTCACCCTCTTCCCGGGAAAGAATGCCTGTATGAGCCAGCATCCGAGCATGGGCCTGAGAACCAGTCAGGTCATGCTCAATCAGCTCCAGATCAAAACTGATGCTGGCATTGAACCGTGCAATTGCAGGATGTAATGCTGACTCAAAGCGCTGACTCCAGGTCTGTTGACCCGCCTCAGTCTCGGGGGGAAGTTCGGGATTCAACCTTTGCTGTCCTCTCTAAAATTTTAGGATTAACCGAAGGAGGTCAAACTCTTGAACAGGTAGCCCAGGATAATGCCAACCAGTAGAGCCCAGACCTGGCCAGTCTTGACGAAGTGATTGAACGCCTTCTGCATGTCGGACATAATATCCTGATTGAACTGTTGCTGGGCCAGCACTGTTCCATCCCATGACAGATGCCAGTGCAGCCCTTGAGCCAGATCAGTGACATGATGCAGTCCTGTCCACCAGGATCCTAAATCAGGGATTACCTCTATCACCATCTCCTCCCTCTCAAACCGTAAATGGATAGTTGATTCATATCTGTTCACTTAATTAACATGAAACCCAGAAATTTCGAAGCGATCGCGCTGAAATCCGGTGTTATCGAGGATCAAATCGGGGGAGCACAACTTCTTTACGGGATGGCTTAGGTGGGGGCACGGGCAGAGATGGCAGGGTCGATCCCGTGGCAACATCTGGTTGGCCCCTCTCTGCCTCAACTGGGAAATGGTTGCCATGCTCTGATGATTTAACGTGCATGACGATCAGGGTCATGTCATCCTCGTTCTGGCTGGGTGTTCCAATGAACTGCTGCACTTGAGCGAACAGGTACTCCAGAATCGCCTGCGCGCTCTCACAATGCTGACAGGCCCACTGGAAGGTCTTGATCAGGTTTTCCTCATCAAAGCGTTCCCCGCTCCGGTTCGCCGCATCTGTAAAGCCATCGGTGTAGTAAATGAGAATATCTCCAGGCTGGAGCTGAATTTGGGCATCCTGGTATTCTGCATCGGGGTCCAGACCAATCAGCATGCCCAATGTGTCCAGGCGGGTGACCGCCCGTTTTTCCGCCTGCCAGAGCAGGGGTGGATTGTGGGCAGCGTTGCTGTAGGATAGGATGCGCGTGTCCGGGTTGTATTCCGAATAGAACAGCGTCACAAAGCGATTGGAGTTTTCCAGATCTGCATACATGACCCGATTCAGGTGTTGCAGGATGCGGGCTGGAGAGTGGCGATTCAGAACCTCTGCTCGCAGCATTCCCCGCAGCATCGTCATAATCAAGCCCGCAGGCACCCCTTTGCCCATCACATCTCCGATCGCCAGACTCCAGCACCCCGATTCCAGTTCATCATCCTTGCGGGGACGGACCTGGCCGTAACTGGCTGGGATGAAATCGTAGTAATCCCCTCCAACCCGATTTGCATTTTGGCAACGGGCCGTGAGTTCAATGCCGTTGATCTTGGGAAATTTCCGGGGTAGAAGCTGCAATTGAATTTCAGCCCCGATTTCTAACTCCCGATCCAGACGCTCTTTCTTCCGAAGTTCCACGGTTAATTCATCGTTCTCAATGGCAACTGCGGTCTGATCAGCCACCAATCGGACTAACTTTTGCCGGGTTTCCGTCCAGGTATACTCTGGATCTCGACTGAAGACATACAATCTCCCCCGCTCAGCATTTTTGACGATGATGGCTGTTCCAAACAGATGAACATCCGAACCCAGGTAGTAACTGACCTGGTGGTCGAGGGCCGCTGTGGTCTTATGGGGGGAAATGGAGCCTCCCGGGGCTGTTCCATTCAGAGAGGCAGTCATCTGGCGAGTGGCCATTTCCAGGGCCTTACGAATATCGTTGCACTGACGATTGTCCTGGCAGTGGAGCCGCTCCAAGCGCATTTGCCCATTCGGCTTGAACATGACCAGGGCACCTCCATCTGCGTCTGTCACCCGGCTGGCCATGAGGGGAATCAGCTCCAGGAATTGGTTGAGATTGTTCAGGCTGCGTAGGGCAAAGCTGAGGGAACTAAGTAAATCCTGAATCTTGTGCTGTTCCCGGTGCAGACGGGCAACCAGTTCCTTCAACGCAAAAACGGGCGTCATCTCCGGGGATGCGCCAGCGCGATCGGGGGGTTGGGAAGGCTGTCTGGGAACGGGTACAGCAGTCATTGGTTAAGGATTGGAAAGTCCAGGTGAACGGGCTGAAAGGGAACTTAAGGAGGTTGACTTGTATTTAACAAGTCGCCACTGGCGAAAGCGATCAAACCAGTTGATTAATCTTAGTAAAGTTTCTTGAATGAACGTTTACAGATGTAATTTGCGCTTGCGAATGATTGACAAATCAGAGGAGAAATACAATTTAGCACTTCTTGAGAATAGGGGAATAGAAGATTTCTAGAAAATCCTTGCAAGATTGATAGCACATCTTTTGAGGATCTGAGTATGAAAAAAATATATTGGCTTCTATTGTTAGCCTTAAAAAAGAGAGATGCCAATGATCCGATCGGGCGGTTTACCCTACTGAATCATTGGCATCAAGAAGGTAGTCTTGCGATCGATGAGAAAAAATCGAAATCATAGAAAGAAGTTTCGTCAACCCTGTCCCACAGATATCTGTCCATGCAAGTTAGCACAGATGATCAAGGACGAATGAGAGTGCATCCCACTTTTGTAGCCCACCCTGCGGGAAGCAAGCTACACCCTAAATCCCTCTCCCAGAACGGGAGAGGGACTTTGAATCTGGCTTCCCTTCTCCCAAAAAGGGAGAAGGGGCTGGGGGATGAGTGCAACCTTGCAAAACTGGGATGCTCTCGACGAATGACCCATGACAAATTAATTACTTAAAAGAGCCTCTATGAATTCATAGCTGGAGAAGGGACGCAGATCTTCGATCCCTTCACCGGCTCCGATAAAGCGGATGGGCAGGCCCAATTGTTGAACGATCGCCAAGGCAATTCCCCCTTTAGCGGTACCATCCAGCTTCGTCAGTACCACACCCGTGAGCTGGGCCGCTCCCTGGAAGACCTCAGCCTGACGCAGCCCATTTTGCCCCAGGGTGGCATCCAGAACTAGGAGGGATTCAATCTTCACACCCGTGGCTTTTTTGTCAATAATGCGGCGGATCTTGCTCAGCTCGTCCATCAGATTCTTCTTATTCTGCAGACGACCAGCGGTATCCACCAGCAAGAGTTCCGTACCCCTAGCTTGGGCCGCCGCAATGGCATCAAATACCACTGCTGCCGGGTCCGTATTCTGGCCTGGATTGGCGATGATCTCGACCCCACTGCGTTGCCCCCAGACCTTGACCTGCTCCACCGCTGCGGCCCGGAACGTATCCGCTGCGGCAATCAGACAGTTGTAACCAGACTTCTGGGCGATATGGGCCAGTTTCCCGATCGTAGTGGTCTTGCCAGCTCCATTCACGCCGGTAATCAACCAGATGTTCAAGCAGTCCTTTTCAGGGACCAGCACGGGAATGCGATTGTTCGCCCTCTCTCCCAGGGGTTGATCCAGCATATCCCGCAGGATTTGCTTCAGATAGGCGATGGCGGCTTCTGGGGGCAGAACTTCGTCCCGCAGTTTTTTCTGCAGTGCTGTGATAATGCGATCGGTGGCGGCGACCCCCACATCAGCCTGTAGGAGCAGGGATTCAATCTCATCTACCCCGTCCTGGTTCAGGGGACCCTGACCCACGATGGCTTTTAACTGGTTCACCAGACTACGGCGGGTTTTGTCCAATCCCTGGCGGAGCCGCTTCAACCAGGTAATTTCCTCCAGGGAAATCTGACTGGCTCGACGGCCTTGGGCTGCTAGAACCTCAGCTGACCACAGGAACCCTTCATCAAACCTCAGATCAGGCAGGTCTATCTCAGGGGCAGGGGCCGCCTCTGCTGGCACCGGAGGGAGGGAGTCAGGTTCTTCGATCGCCCTCTCCTTCAGCCGTTCCAACCGTTCCAACCGTTCTGCTTCGGCTCTGGCCCAGAAGGGCAGGGGAGCAGCCGGGTCAGACTCAATCACGGGCTCCAAGGCCACTTCCTCAGGCTCACCCCCGATCGAATCTGGGGTCGAGAGGGCTGCCTCGACGGGTGCCCCTGGCAACTCTTCAAGAGCTACCTCTTGGACAGGCTCAACGGTGGGGGCTGCTTCTGCCTCAACAATGGTGGCAGGTTCCAAGGCTAGTATGGGCTCGCTGGGAGCCAATGCCAACTCAGGGATTATGCCTGTCGTCCCTGCTTCTGTTGCTGCGGAGGGGAGCACTGGTTCCTCAGCCAGGGCAGGGCTGGTTTCAGCCATCACTGGCTCTGCTTGTGGCTCTTCCCGGGAGGTTGCCCCTGCTGGTTCTGCTGCACCTGGGGCTGCGATCGCCTCCTGTTGGGAAGCCTCTCCCTCTCTTGCTGGTTCCGCAGTTTCAACTGCTACCCTGGCGGCCGCTTCCTCTTGCTGCCGCCGCCGGATATTTTCATAAGCGGCCTTGGCATAGTTGAGGTAATCCACCGCTGGTGGGGCTGCTTCTGCCGCAGGCTCCGGGGCAGCGGGCTCAGCCGCTGTTTGGTCATCTGCCGGTGGGTCAGCAGTCGGCTCCTGGGAGTCATTAAACTGGCGACGGAACCAATTGAAAGTCATGGGGCTGCAATAGGAAAGATTTGCTGTCTTTCAGTGTATACAGAATCGGGCTTTGTGCTGGACTTGGCCTCAGACCGATTCTGCCTTGATCAGATTGCTGACGCGACGGAGCACCCCATTAATGAAGCGGTAACCATCGTCACTGCTATAACGCTTGGCCAGTTCTACTGCCTCATTAATAGCGACCTGTTCGGGCACATCATCGATGAACATAATTTCGGTGACGGCAATGCGTAGAATGTCTCGATCGATGCGAGCCAGACGATCAAGCTGCCAATCAACCAGCGACTGAGTCAGCATCTCGTCAATCTTGGCTTGATGGGAATGGAACGCACTGATCAGGCGCAAGGCATAGGCTCGCACCTCCTCCTGATTGGCCAAGTGAATCAGTTCTGGTAACTCGATCGCACTACCCATGCGATTAATGGCTCCCTGGGTGGAGGCGATGGCTGTTTCCAGCAGGGTCTTGGCCGCCTGCACATCAGCGGCTCGCACGTCGCTATCTATCAGGCGATCGCGGGCTCGACTGACCTCTGATGCCGCTCCTTCCAGGACATCATGAACTTCCGTTCTCAGGGCTCGAATGGCTGCCAATAACAGGCCAGACAGTTGCTGAGCTCCCTGAAAGCCCTGGTTGGCCCGCAATTGACTGATACCCAGCAGAGCAAGTTCTCGGGCGATTTGGCGCGATTGCATAACAGTCTAATCCTCGTTGTGCTCCAGGGAGAGGGTTTGCCAGGTTCTTTCCGCTAGGGGCGGGTCTAACTTTAATTCTGCCTCAGAAACCAGGGGACCAGAGGGTAGAGAGGTGGGGCTGACAATTCCCCCAGAAACAATGACCTTAAAAGCTTCTTCGATCGGCATGGCTAGGTTAATCACATCCTGCTCTGGCACAACCACATACCAGCCAGTAGCAGGATTGGGCGTCGTCGGAATAAAGACGCTCAGCATGTCGTGGGAGAAATGGGATTGAATCTCGTTGCCCAATGCGCCGGTGACAAAGCCGAGGGACCACAATCCCTGGCGGGGATATTCCACCAGCACAACCCGACGGAACTTATTGCCGGAATCTCGCAGCAGCGTTTCCAGGAGCTGCTTTAGGGTTTTGTAAACGGCCCCAGCCAGGGGAATAGCCTGCAGGAGTTGCTCCCCGAAATCCAGCAACCATCGACCCGCAATATTCCGGGCCATCAGACCGATCAGCAAAATGCCCAGGAATGGAACCGTTAAACCAACGGTCAGATTGAGCAGATTGACCAGGATGGGGTGAAATCCATCAAAGGGGTTCAGTTGCTTGGGAATTTGGGTCAGGAAGTCAATCACCCAATTGGCACAGGTAATTGTCAGCCAGATAGTTGTAGCCAGTGGGATGACCACCAGCAGGCCGGCAATCAGGTCATTCTTCAGGTCCTGTTTTAAGCGTTGCAGCACGAGTGCCCTATTCTCCTAAGGATGCAAATCCATGTTGCATGGGCAATGGTTCTTGTAAAGAATTGTAACCGATGTCCAGCATAACGGTAGGGGTCAGGATGTTGGATCGATTATCCCAGTATCTGCCCCTGTTCGTTCAGTTTGTAGCTCATTTAACACTTATAAAGACTTGCCCTCGTTGCAGTTGAGCCTCTGAGCCAGAACTACTGAAGGTCAGGGATTGTAAGTGATTGAAGAAAGGCTGGCCTGCAATATTTAAGAGGCGCAGTAGCGGGAACTGGGCTTCCAGTGACCTCTGACCGGTAACCCAATTAATAAAGAGATACCCATCATTGGGCTGAGGAAGTTGATTTGCCGCCCTGGCAAAGTGGGGATCCGTCAATAAAGCAGCTTGGGGAGCTTGCAGGGCCGCCGTCATTGCCTCAATCGAGGTGGCAAAAATTTCGTAGTCGGCGATGGTTGCATGTAGCCCCTGAACCTGGGCTTCCAGACCAGCATCAGCCCGTTGCTTCCGGGATTGTTTGCCGCTGGTGGTCAGGCGGGTCCAGGCGGAAACGGTCTGGGTGCCCAAGGTCAGGGAGCCGACACTGAACCCTTGCCGCTGAGCCAACTCATCCAGGTGGGTGATGGCTGCTCCAGTATCTGCCGATCGTTGGGCGACGAAGATCCAATCCGACTGAGACTGATGGGGGTGGGGCAGTAGACCCAGGGCAAACTCTCCCTGTACCCAGCTAAAGACATCGGTGGGCAGATCGAGGGGTTGCAGTTGCTGCAGCCCTGTCAGGCTCCGGTTAATCCGACTGGCAAGGCTGGGATAGCCCGTCAGACTCTGGCTGACCTGCTGCCAGAGGTGATTCAGATTGGTCCCCCCAGCGGCCAACAGGCTATCTGCCGGAATATACTGGAGTGCCTGGACGGGCTTGGCCAGGGGAGAGGAATAGGCCATCAGAGATTGGCCAGGGGCAGTCAGAAGGAGGGTTTCGGCTCGCAGCCCTCCGGGGGCAATGCCAGGGGCGATCGCTAGGCTCTCATAAGTTGGCGGGAGGGTGTTTGTTAGGTTTGTACGGGATGAGCCACCCAGCCAATCAGACCAATGGGGTAGGTTAACGTAGACCAGGCCAATACGGTTTTCTGTGAGGTTGGCGATTGCTGTTTGATAGGTGGGGCTGCTAGCTAGGGCTAATTCTTCAGCCTGGACATTATTGATGGCATCTCGCAGAACCCGAGGATGGTTTGCGAACAGGACAAACTGATTGCCCACGGCAGCACTGGCCAGGGATAGGCCGGGAGCGATGTCTTCCCCGGATGGTTTTCCTTTTTCCTGCCGCTTGTCGGATTGACTGGCATCCGGTGAATTGCCATAGATTAACTTGACGCCCTTATATTGCTCAAAGACTAGATCCACGCCCGCAAGGGCCTGCTTCTGCCAGAAGACCTGCAGAAACTCCCGTGAGCGATCAGCATCTTTCGTGGCGATCGCCAGCAGATAACCAGGCTGGCGGCCATTCTGGCCATCGCGGTCAATATCTGCTGTGGTAACCGCAACAGTCAGTTCATTCCCTACCCAGGGTTGAACATCACGCTCATAATTCAGATCGGTTCCTGCCAGGAGACCCTGCTGGAGGTGCTGCCACTCCATTCGGGCCTGCCGTCGGCCTGCAGGTGGGGTGGCGATCTGGCGAAAGGCAGCCAGTTGATCGGGATTGATCAACAGGGAGGCGACGATCGGAGCCTGTTTTGGCACAAAAATAGCTGCAGTTGGTGTGCCCTGTTGTCCCGCCACCCCCAGCGGACTCTGACCCAACAACCAATAGAACCCCCCGGCACCGACGGCCAGTAAGGTCAGGACAACGCCTGCCAGGATAGAGAAAAATGACCGTTGCTTCATCTGGCCGATTTTTATTATCCAGAAATATAGTCCAGAACCATTATTTCAGGATTTGGCCACAAATCAGGTACATGGTGTCAGAACCGTAATGCCCTTCATGCTGCCGATCGCCCAACCCGGTACCGGACTAGCCAGTTTAACCCAGATCCGATCGCCGGTATCCTGACGCACCACTGGCGGTTCTGTGAGATAGACCAGGGATTTGTAGGGCAAGCGGGCCAAAAAATCTTTGGAATTTGGCTGCATCCAGATTTCCAGACCTTCTTTGGCGGCAATTTTACGGCACAGACCCACCCCAGAACCGTTGCCGGGAGTCGTTGAGTTACAAGGTTTCAGATTTGCCGCCTGAATGTAACCCACTTCCGGGTTGTCGATCGCAATGAAACCGTTAACTGGGGTGTTTTCTGCCAGAGTAACTACCTGGTCAGGGTCTAGGCGCATAAGGGTACCACTCTCGAACGATCGGCCCCGGTAAATGAAGGCGGCCTTTCTGAGGCTACGGCATTGCCCCCGGGCGGCTGGCTGGGTTGGTTGCGCGATCAACAAGGAGGGCTGCAGACTGTGATCGGAATGGAGGGGTGGCATCATCGTAGCCCTGGCGGGACTCTGGACAGCCCAGAGGTTCATCAGCAGCAGGATAGAGGACAGGGTAAATCGGTTCAGGGTGTGACTGCTCACAGGCATCTCCTAATCTATGAAGACGAGATTAGATGGATAGACGATCAGATTGTCAGGACCATGATTTGGGAAACCACTCTTGGATTGAGGCAGGATCAGGAATTCACCTCAAATGTTGCATGTGTCAGCTAAAATGCCATCTGTAAATTCCGGGTTGACTCACAAACTCTTGCTGCAAAATACCTGCTGATAAACCCAACCAATATGGCCTCAAAACTCTGGATGGGTGGCCAAAGAGTGCCGGTTGTGAGAGCTATGAATGCCAGTAGGGTCGTCCTTTCCAAAAGACTCCCATCAGCATTCCCAAGACTACTGTCTGGTCTAAATCAATCAGCAGGACGGGGATGGGGAACACAAAACCCAGGTAATATTTAGCCATTAACAGGGCAAACAGGCTAAATACCAGTGCCCACAAGAGTGCAGTATTGACGACAATTTCTGCAAAGAATTGTTCCAGGATAGAGACAGCCAGAGCTCCAATCCCCAGCCCTCCCACCACTGGAAGGAGTAACTTAAAGGGAGGTAAGCGAAGCATAGTCAGGGTTTGACCCACTGCCGGGATCTCCTTTGACCCTAAAATAATCAAGAATTCCAGCAGCATACTGATGGCGATTGTCAGGGTTGCAATCTGAAACAGCACGCTCCAGGGCAATCTTTTAAGACGGTGAAGGGGGTTCTCCATAGCACGATCCTATTTCTCTGCCAGACGATCGAATTTTTCCCGCACGGCCAGATCAACCAGAGAGCGGATCAGGAGCACCGAGCAGAAGCCAGCCACCCCAAAGGCTGCGATCGCCCAAATGGTATGAGGTCCCAGCAACAGCACCACACCAGATAGGAGGGTGAAGCCGCTGAGGCAGGCATAGATTAGACTCTTAATGGCAATACTGATGCGTTTAAGGGCTCGATCACTCTCGATCGATTTGACCCTAATTTCCAGTTCTCCCTGCTCCAGCCGTTCTTCCAGACGACGTACCATGAGCTGGGTTGGGTTTGGCTGCTGCAGTTTGAATCGGATGAAGGCTTGGGCCTGACGGGCCAGTTCTCCCAGACTCCGGCCCCTCTGGGGCGCGAGGGTAATACTTTTCACGAAGGGGCGTGACGCCGCCATCAGGTTATAGTCTGGGTCTAGGGCGCGAGCAATGCCATCCAGGGTGGTGAGAGACTTGAGGATGTAGGTCATTTTGGCTGGGAGCCGGAAGGGTTGCTGCTCAAACAGAGTATAAATTTCTCGCTTGACCTGGCTGAACTCCTGCAATTCGATCGGGCGTTCCGTAAACTTGTCTAGAATAAACCGAACCAACCGGCGCACAGGGGCCATATCCTGCAAGGGTTCAATCAGCCCCATGTCGGTCAGGGTGCTAATCACCTCATCCGGGTCTTTTTTGAGGACAGCAAAAAAGGTTCGGACCATCTGATCTTTGTTGATCGATCGCACTTCAGACATCATGCCAAAGTCGTAGAAGATCAGCTTTCCATCCTGACTAACGGCCATATTGCCGGGGTGGGGGTCGGCCTGGAAAAAGCCATCCTGCAGCAGTTGCTGGAGATAGCAACAAATCCCAACCTGATTGATTTCTTTGACATTCAGACCGCAGGCTTCCAGACTCTGGCGATCGCTGATCTTAATGCCGGGGGCATATTCCATCGTCAGGATTTTTTGGGTAGTGTAGCGCCAGTAAATCACCGGGACTTTGATGCGGGAATTTTCAATAAAGTTCTGGCGGAAGCGATCGGCGTTTTTTCCCTCCTGCACATAGTCAATTTCCTGATTCAGGATGGTGTAAAACTCCTCATAAATGCCTTCCAACTCATACTGGCGGATCCAGGGAAAATAGCGTTGGGTAAAGCGCATCAGCCGATAGAGTACCCGGAAATCCAGGGCAAATAGCTTTTCCAGGCCCGGTCGCTGCACCTTGACCACCACATCTTCGCCGGTATGGAGACGGGCCTTGTGGACCTGGCCCAGACTGGCGGCTGCGATCGGCTCCCGGTCAAAGTCCCGAAACAGGTTCGGGAGAGGCTTCCCCAGTTCTGTTTCAATGATGGCGATCGCCTCAGTCGCGGAAAACTGGGGCACCTGATCCTGCAGGCGGCTGAGGGCTTGGACATACTCCAGAGGCAGCAGGTCAGCCCGAGTGGAGAGGGCCTGACCAATTTTGATGAAGGTGGGTCCCAGGTCCAGGAGCGTTCCCACCAACCATTGGGCCCGCCGATGGCGGTGGCTGCTGGAATTCGGGGCAATAAATCGGTCCCACCAGAGGTAAAACATCAGGGTGGCTGCCGATCCAAAAATATCCGCCTGACGTGCCAGGAGCGAGTACCGGGAGCGTTGCCAGCGCAGGGGTTTGTTGTGGATCGGAGTAATTGCGCTGGAGGCCATCAGGGGTGCTCAGGAATGTCCTTTACTTACCTACACAATAATGCCCACTTTAGAACCAATTTAGTCAAAAAAACGGGAGATCGGACAGGCAAAATCTGGTAACAGGGGAGAGATCAACGCATCCGCCGGAAAAAGCGTCAGGTTCAATTTCAGCAGCACCTGCTGTTTGCGGTAGATCTCAACCTGTTGCAACTGCCAGTTCACGATCCAGTAATGATTTCATAGTGGTTGTTGCTATCTGGCAAAAGGGCCAGGTCTGAGCTGGTCCAGCGTACCCGCTCCATATTATGTTCTGGCAGAGAATCCACGATCTGACCCATTGCCCCCCCGTTATCGAATGATCCGATTTAGTAGGAATAGCCCTGCAAACAGTCCGATAAATAGTCCCAATAAAATATTGGTATTGGCCTGAACGACAAAAATATCCAGGGCTTGAATCAGGCGGCTGGGGTCATTCACGAAGCCCCCCTGTTGGGTCGAGGCTTTGAAGAACAGGGCTCCCACGGTCGCCCCTGCCCCCAGCAAGGTTAGACCCATCCCCCCCAGATTCAGTAAGAGTCCGATCCGCAGGGATTGGATCGTGTCCGCTTTTTTGGGTCGGTCTTCTGGGGCAACATTCACCAGACGTCTGGCCAGACGGGTGTAGCGAAACGCCCAGTAGATGCCGCCATAGAGGAGCAGCAGGCCACAAACAGTCAGAAACAACCCAGACCCTCGGCCCGGATCGGGAGCGGTATTGGGCCGAATATTATTCGAAACCCCAGCAAACATGAGAATAAAACTGGCCACAACCGCCACGACAAGTTGAACCCAAAAACTAATCCAGCCGACAAAACGAAAGTTACGGGCAACCTGTTGCACAGTTGGCGGCGATCCGGGCTTTAGCATAGTCTTGATAGGTCACTCCAGGGGTTCCAGGCTGAAGAGTCAGCAAACAACTGAATGATTCTATTCTGCACCCAGTTCGATCGTATTGTCGCATGCCATGAAGCCCTATCAGAAAGTCCCCATTTCAGAATGCCAGGAGCCCTTACTGCCCATTCCGCTGCATCGATTTGCCGTGGAGACTCCCCACCCCTATGAGAAGTTGGGAGCTCCCTATGGGGGCAAGTCGCCTTATTTTCTGCGTCAGGGGGTGTTAGCCAGCCTGATAGCAGCTCAGCAACTCCTTCAGGAGCAATATCCCGGCTGGCAGATTCAGATTTTTGATGCCTATCGTCCGATCGCCGTGCAACAGTTCATGGTCGAGCAGGCTCTGGCGGAACTGGCCCACACCCGTGGCCTGGTGGCAGCGACGTTGAGCCAACCCGATCGACAGGTGCTCCTGCAAGAGGTCTACCAGTTCTGGGCGCTGCCCAGTCAGGATCCGGCCACGCCACCGCCCCACAGCACCGGAGCCGCCCTGGATATCACCCTGGTGGATGCCACTGGCGCGATCGTGACGATGGGCTCCCCGATCGATGAGATCTCTCCTCGATCCCTCCCCAACCATTTTGCCGAGAGTTCAGACCTGGCGGGCCAGACCTACCATCAGCACCGTCAGATTCTGCGATCGGTGATGGAGTCAATCGGGTTTCGGCAACACCCCAACGAGTGGTGGCATTTTTCCCTGGGAGACCAGATGTGGGCCTGGCTGAGCCAGCAGCCCGTAGCCCGTTACGGCAGTTGCTAACGGCGGGGATTACTCTGCCTCTCCGATCAGGGTGAACGCGGCCCAGGCTTTTGGGTCGGGATATTCTTTCATCGTCGCCAGCATGGCCTGCCGCAGGGCTCTGGCCTTATCTGGCCGTTGCTTCAGGTTCTGATAGAAATGGGTCATCAGGGTGGCCGTTGGTGCGTCTGGAACTGCCCAGAGGGAAACGACGACACTGGGTACTCCTGCCCCAATCAGCGATCGGGCCAGACCCACCACCCCATCTCCCGTGACCCGTCCCCGTCCAGTATTACAGGCACTTAACACCACCAGGTCTGCCTGCAACCGCATCTGCAGGAGCGCTTTGGCACTCAGAAAGCCATTATCTTGGCCGGAGGGAGCCAGGGCTATCAGGCCTGGCATATCGACCTGGACGACTTTCTCCCGGGCCAGGGCGGACTCTGCGGCCACCCCACCCACCCGCACATTCGGACCCACGATCACCGCTCCCGGTGTGACGAAGACCCGACTTTGACGGGCCGTGCGCCCATTGGGATCGACGGGCAGGCCAAACTCAGTCAGATTGGGGTCCAGATCCAGGAGCCCATGGGTGGCCAGATGGATGACCCGACTTTTGCCGATCAGCTCCAGAATGCGGGCCTTGGTGGCCTGACTGCCGAGGATGGGGGTTGTCCCCAGCAGGGCCGCGATCGCCCGGGCTTCCTGTTCCGAACCGGGGAGACTGGCCAGGGGCCGGGGTGGAATACCAGGTTCGGAGGCGAAGCTGGGCATGGTGGGATTGCCCACCACCAGAGCTGGGGTCAGGGATCTCGGAGATCGCCGCTGTTGGTGGGTCAGGGCCAGAAGCTGAATCGAGGGAGTGGTCAAAATGGTGTGTTGCTCAATCAGGTACTGGCTTTTCTGGTCTTGCAGGCTGGCAAAGGACACCAGAAACAGCGGTCCTTGCGGGATGAAGGTGATGCGAGCTTCTGGCTGCGTCGGCAACAGGTCGGCGATCGGCTGAATCAGGAGCTGGTGCAGTTTCTGCAATTTGGGATGGGTGCGATCGACGGCTGTGGCCACCCGAATCGTCTCCAGATTTTCCTGAAACACCAGCCCTCGACTGGGAATGCCCAGGGCACTGCGGCTATCCCGCACCAGGTTGACCAGCCCGGAAGTCTGGTTCAGCTCATTCAGACCCTGGCGCAGGGGTTTCAGGTCTACCCGACGAAAGGTGACTTCCCCGGTGGGGCGGATGACCCAGATGTACAGGTCTGTTTCCGTCTCTGGCTCGTCCCCCAGCACCCGCACCTCATCCCCCACGATCGCATATTCGACCAGGGTGCTGTTTTGGGTACGGGCAATGTGCCGGATCTGTTGCAGGGTGGGTGGGATGGTGGGGCGAGTTGTGGCACTGCGTTGAGCCAACAACTCAACTAGCGCTCTGGCCCGACTCCATTCCGATAGCTCCAGGGCGGCATCCGTCTGGTTGCGAGCCACCAGCACCTTTAACAGCAGGCGATAGGTATAGGCCTGTTGCTCAAACAGGGTGATCTGGTTGGTGTCCACGTTATCCAGCGATCGCACTGATTCCCAAGCGGCGATCGCCCGCCGCAGGGTCTGCTCTGCTTCCAGGAGCTGACCAGCCTGGAAGTAGGCTAGTCCAAGATTGCTCAGGATGGTTCCCTGCTGGGCCGCATTTCTGGCTGGTCCCAGTTGCTTGAACAGTTGGATCGCTGAGGCATAATTTCCCAGGAGGAGATAAGCCCGGGCCAGCCCATACTGAGCTTCAGAAACCTTATCTGCCTGATTGCGGTCCTGATAGAGTTGCAGAGCCCGCTCGTAGGATTGGGCTGCCCCCTTAAAATCGCGCTGGTTGAGCTGGTCAAACCCCTGGTCCAACAACGGATCTGGGTTCTCGGTTTGGGCTAGGGGGAGGCCGATCGGGGCTGGGGAGAGGGGCTGACGGGCGATCGTGCCAGGGGCGATCGTCAGCACGAGCAGGGTGCTCAGGGCCAGGCGTTTTAGGTGTCCCATGGGAATATTCATTCAGGTTATTCGGCTTCGCCAATTAATATAAACGCCGCCCAGGCCCTTGGATCGGGAAATTGCTTCTGGGTCTCTAGCATTGCCTGGCGCAGGGCCTGGGCCTTGTCTGAGTGGCGCAGGAATTGCCGGTAGAACTCGGTCATCAACAGGGCAGTGGGCTGATCGGGGACCTGCCAGAGGGAGACGACGACGCTGGGGGCTCCTGCCGAAATCAAGGCCCGGGAGAGGCCAATTACCCCGTCGCCTGTAATTCTTCCCCGTCCTGTATCGCAGGCACTCAAGACCACGAGTTCTGCTTGGAGTTGCAGGTTCAAGATTTCATTGGCGGTCAGCAGGCCATCGTCTGGGGCCGTAACATCCAGAGTAGACCGACCTGCAGCAGGGGCCAACGCGATCGCCCCAGGTACCCCCTGCCCAATCAGCACGTCCAGCAACCCATGGGTGGCCAGATGGACGATGCGGGCCTGGGGCATCTGTTTTACGATCGCCCGTTCAGTTGCCTGGTTGCCGATGATGGCCCTGGTCTTGAACAGGGCTGAGATCGTCTGGGCCTCCCGCTCTGCCCCTGGTAAACTCGCTAACTGTTTAGCGGGACTCCCCGGTTCAAAAGCAACCCTGGGCATGGTCGGGTTGCCCACGATTAGCACTCCTTCTGATGAGTTGGCCCTCCTGAACCGTTGCCGTTGCTGCCGGGTCAGAGCTAGCACCTGAATGGAAGGGGCTATCAGAACCGTGTGGTGTTCGATCAGGTACTTGCCGTTTTGATCCTGCAGTGCGCTAAAGGGAGCCAGAAACAGGGGACCCTGGGGAATAAACGTGACCCGATCGGTCGGATTTTTGGGCAGCAGGTCCGCGATCGGCTGAATCAGGATCTGATGCAATTGTCGCAGACTTTCCTCCGTTCTGCGGCTGTTTTGGGTTTCAGCATTGGCTTGGGCCAGAATGGCGGCATTTTCCTGAAAAGCAATCCCCCGGGTGCCCGCTCCGATTGCCTGTCGGGTTCCCGTCACGAACTCTTCCAGAACAGAAAACCCAATCTGAGGTTGAGGATTGGGTTGGGCGTAGGGCCGCAGATCGACCTGGCGGAAGTGAATCTGCCCGGAAGGCTGGATGACCCAGATAAGGAGATCAGCTTCCCGGGCTGTCACCCTGCCAGCGACCTCGATATCCTCATAGGTGAGGGCGTATTGCACCAGAGTGGATTGCTGATCGCGGGCAATCTGCTGGATTTGGGCAATCTTGATCGGCGGTACGGCAAGACTGCGATCGTTGCGATCGGACAACCGTTGGGATAACAGTTCCACAAAGGCTCGCGATCGCCCCCGCTCCGCCACTTCTAGGGCCGCATCAGTTTTCTTCTCTGCAGTCAACACCCGGAGTAAAAGCCGGTAGGTGCGAGCCTGTTGTTCAAAAATCGAGATTTTGTTGGCATCATTGCTGCCTAATCCAGACCGAATTGACTCCAGAGCTTGCAGGGCCTGGAGGAGGGTCTGCTCTGCCTGGGCCAGATTGCCCATCAGAAAATAGGAGTTTCCCAGATTGTTCAGGATGAGAGCTTCTCCTGGCAAGTCTTTTAGGCTGCGGGCGATCACGAGAGCCTGTTGCTGATAAACGATCGCTTCAGGATAATTTTTTTGAATGTTCAAAAGAGTTCCCAGGTTCACCAGGGCCGTTTCCTCCCCAGCCCGATCGCCGAGCTGCCGACTTAAATTCAGGGCCTGCTGATAGGCGGTTAGAGCTTGGGTAGGCTCTCCCTGGGCTTGATAAGCATTGCCCAGGTTATTGTAGGCTGCTCCCTCCCCGGCCCGATCACCCAGGTTTTGAGCAATGGCCAGGCGCTGCAGATGAAGTTCGATCGCTTTGGCATAATTGCCCAAGACCGCATAAAGATTTCCCAGATTGCCCAGGGCCTGACCTTCCCGCAGGCGATCACCTGTCTGCCTGGCCAAAGTCAGACTCTGGGTTTGGTACTGGATGGCCTGCGGGTAATTCCCAATGTCCAGATAGAGGGTTCCTAAATTGCCGAGAGCTTTGCCTTCCCCGGCCCGATCGCCAATTTTGCGGGAGATCGTCAGGCTTTGTTCCAGGTAAGCAATAGCCTGTCCATAATCTCCCAGCGCTTTGTAGTCATTGCCCAGGTTGTTGAGAACAGAGCTCTGTTCGTACAGATTCTGCATTGCCTGAGCAACGGCCAGATGCTGTTTGTGGTAAGCAATTGCCTGAGGGTAATTGCCCATACTGTAATAGACCAACCCAATATTTCCAAGGGTGCTGGCTTCTGTCCGTTTGTCTTGCAGAACTCGCAACAGAGTTAGACTTTGCTGGTAGGCTTCCAGGGCGCGAGGGTAATCCCCCTGGTTCAGGTAAACATTGCCAATGTTGCCAATCACTGCTGCTTCCCCGGCCCGGTCCTTGAGGGCCTGATAGAGGGCCAGACTTTGCTGGGCGTAGTCTAAGGCTTGCTGCAAATTTCCCTGGGATTCGGCCACATTGCCTAGATTCTGTAACACCGAGGCTTCTCCTTGCCGATCTTGCTGGGTGCGGGCCAGGGTCAGACTTTGCTGGTAGTAATCCAGGGCTTGGGAAATCTCCCCCGTGACATAGAACACGTTCCCGATATTGCGTAGGGCTTTGACTTCCCCACGTCGATCCCCCGCCTGACGATATAGAATCAGCGCTTGCTGAAAAGCCTGTAATGCGGTTGGAAACTGACCCAGTTTGAACTGGGTTCTGCCAGCTTCCAGGGTCTGATCAGCCGCTTGAGACCCGACTTGGCCCTGGGCTAAACTAGGGAGAACGATCGTCAGCGGCAATATGGGGGGAAGCAGGAAGCCAGTAGTGGTGACGACCGCAATGCATTGGGCCAGACTCTTGCTAACAGAAACCATCGGTTTTCATCCCCAGGACAATCATATTTTTATTTTTCGTTGAAGAGTACTTCATTAACAGAAACAAGCCTGCCGGTGCCCTTAATCTCTGCATAATGTCCAGACGGTAGGTTAAAACCATCCCCGCCTAACTCCTTCGTGGTGACTCTGCCATGCTTAACTTCACGCAGCTCACACCAGACTCCTCAATTGGAGATCTGCCTGCCTACAAAGTGCATCTGGATATTGAAACTCTGGGTCGGGAACTTTCGGATCTCTTTGAGCAGCAGCCCATTTTACCTGGCATCGTCATCATTGAAGGGAACCGGATGGTGGGGTTGATCTCCCGACGTAAATTTCTGGAACGGATGAGCCAACCCTACAGCCTGGAACTCTATCTTAAACGGCCAGTCCGGGCTTTGTTGGAGGTGATGAAACATGAGCCAACGCGGTTACCAGGGGACTGTAAGATCGAGCAGGCAGCTCAGATTGCCCTGACTCGACCCGCTGAGACGGTTTACGAACCGATCGTGGTCGTGGGTCGGGATAAAAAATTGCGGGTTGTGGATGTCCCGGTGCTTCTCCTGGCTCAGAATCACATCATGAGCCAGATCAACCGCATGATTCAACAACAAAAGGATGAACTGGATCGCTGCTTGCACCAGGTGCAGCAGGAGCAGGCTAGGGCTCAGGAGTATGCGCACCTGCTGGAGATCAAGCAGGCAGAGAGTCAAGAGCGCAATCGCTTGCTGGAATCTCAACAGAGTGAGTTGATCAATCAGGCTCAGCAAATTAGTGATTTGAATCAACGCTTTATTAAGATTGGTCAACTCCTCTCTCTTGAGGGTAAGAAAGCGTTTCAGGCCACCTTTGAAGGGGTAGAAGCCATTTGCCAGAACACCGATCACATTATCAGTACGGGCAAATCCCTGGCCAGAGAACTGGAAACCGTCCAGGAAGCCTCCCGGTTGATTGAAAAGGTGAGCAAGCAGGCCCGCTATCTGGCTGTTCAAGCGGCGGTGATTGCCAATCAAACCGGGGGACAGTTTGAAGGATTCAGCCGGGTCACCAATGACATCAGCCAGTTGGTCAGCCAGACTTTTGAAGCAGCCCGCCAAACCAATGAAACCGTAACTCAGTTTCGGTTTCTCATCAGTGAGTTAACGAAGTTTGCTCAGCAAGGAGCCGGTACAGCCCAATCTCTGATTGAAAAAACCGCTCAAGCAGAGATCGCCCTGCTGGAACTGGAACAACTGGTGTCCCATCAACAGGTCCAGAAGGTGTCTGAGTTTGAGGTCATCCTCTCCAACAGCGCAGTTCAAACTCTGGTGCAGAAAATCCAGAGTGCGGGTGCTGCCATCAAAGAACTTGAGGAAATGGCCAAACTGAGGGATGTCCAGCAGTTGATTCAGAAAGTGGATCAGCCCCTCAAATATGGTCGCAGGCCAATTAGTTGAGGGTCATTAGTCCTTTGTTATTTAATCGGTATACCCGACACAGTTGACCGTGCCATTCAGCAGGACATCAATCAGCTTGCTGAGGGCTTCCATGTCCACGGTATCGAACTCTTTGCTCCAGAGGAGATGGTTGATTTCGTTTTCGACAGAGGGGGTCAAAGTTTTCGCTGAAATCACTTGCTCTACGATCGTTTTGAGTCTCATATTGTCTTCCATCGCACTTCAAAAAGGATAGTTACTCATCTCTGATATCTGTACTCTCTCTCTTTTTCCTGGCTGATTCTGTGATGACCCGGCCAGCTCCCCGTGACTTTATCAACGTCAGGGTGTGATTTCTCTCACATCTATCCCTGGACCCCCTTCTGCGCCTGAGATTCTGGCATTATGGAAGTGCTGCTTTCTGGCCCCAGGCGGAAACCATCGTGTAGTCCAACATCCAGGTTCCGGGATCTTGGGTGCCTTGTAGAAAGAGGTCAAGGTCTGCTTCCGAGACGATCCCTGTGTCTGATAGGGGTTGTTGCAGGTGTGCCACGGCCATTTGCCAGATCTGCGATCGAGGGGATGCTCCAGGGAACAGAGCAATGTTCGAATGGGTATCAATATCCTGTAAGCCCAGTTCCTGCAACAGGAGAGGCAATTGGCGTCCCAGGGCCGGATTGATCTGCAAAGAGGCATAGAACTGGCGAGTGGCCTCAAAAACCCGGTTGATGACCCGGGCGGTTTCTCCCTCCGTGAGGGCTGCAATGTTGGTGGTGAAATCGGGGTCTTCCAGCAGCAGCCAACCGCCGGGTTTCAGGGCATGGACCAGATGGGCCAGCGCCTGTTGCCGATCGACAATATGGAGCAGGACGCAGCGGGCATGAATCAGATCGTAACGATTCGCCTCTACTGCTGTTTTAGCAATGTCCTGGGTGCGGATCTCCAGATTGGGCCGCTGTTCTTGGGCAATGAACCGGGGATCCAGATCCAGGGCTACGACCCGGCCCGACTCGCCAACTCGATCGCAGAGCCAACGCAGGATTGATCCGGCCCCAGCTCCCACCTCTAGACAGGTCCAACCGCTGGTGACCCCCAGTTTTTCTAGCAGGCTGGTGGTCACTGGATCAAACACTTCCTGAACCCACTTCAGTCGCTGCCATTCGGTGTCCTGTTTGGTATCAGCAAATACATAATCGGATTGAGTCATGGGTCTATTTTGCTGGAGGGAACTGAGGATGAAACAAACCGGGTACAATTTCGCTCAGATTCTAATACTACTTTGCTGGGAAAGTGCCACAGATGGCTGTAGGAGTTCGTTCCTGCAAGTGCCAGATGAAGGGTAGGCAACCTCAAAGCAGTATCACCCTTATGACGTGACGATTTCCATCCCCCGATGAGGTGATGACTGGAGCTATGACCAAAGAAAAGCCTGATGCTGTTGCCGATTATGTCGATCGCACTGCGGCACTGATGGATCTACCCCTGCAACCGGAGCATCGTCCCGGTGTGATCGCTAATTTGACTCGCATTACTGAGATCGCCCGACTGGTGACCGAGTTTCCCCTGTCAGAAGACATTGAAATCGCTCCCATCTTCAAACCATGACTCAAAACCATGCAGACGCGACGAGCATTGCTGCTTCCGTACAGGGTCGGGAAGTCACAGCCAGGGAAGTGGTGGCCGCTGCTCTGGCCCGCATTGCAGCTCAGAATCAGGTTCTCAATTGTTTTACCACGGTGATGGCTGCAGCGGCCCTGGTGGATGCCGATCACCTGGATGCGGCGATCGCGGCTGGAACCGCTCCTGGCCCTCTGGCGGGGGTGCCTTTTGCGGTCAAAGATTTATTCGACATTACCGGGATTCCCACCCTGGCTGGCTCCAAAATCAATGCCGAAAAACCTCCAGCAACGCAAGATGGGCGGGCTGTTGCGCTGCTGAAGCAGGCGGGAGCTATCCTGGTGGGAGCCCTGACCATGGATGAATACGCCTATGGATTTACGACAGAAAATGCCCACTATGGGGTCACCCGCAATCCCCATGATCTGAATCACGTGGCGGGGGGGTCATCTGGCGGTTCGGCAGCGGCGGTGGCGGGGGGACTGGTGCCTTTCAGCCTGGGGTCGGATACCAATGGTTCGATCCGCGTGCCCTCTTCCTTCTGTGGTTTATTCGGTCTCAAACCCACCTATGGTCGGTTGTCGCGGGCAGGCACCTATCCTTTTGTGGGAAGCCTGGACCATATTGGTCCTTTTGCCCGATCGGTGCGGGATCTAGCCCTGGTGTTTGACCTCTTGCAGGGGCCTGATCTGAATGACCCGGCCTGTACCGATCGGCCCCCGGAACCCTGCCTGCCCCACCTGAACCAGGGCATTGAGGGACTGCGGATCGCTATTGCGGACGGGTATTTTGCCAGAGGCGCTGACCCAGAGGTGTTTGCCGCTGTCGAGCAGGTGGCTCAGGCTTTGGGGGTGACCCGCCGGGTGACGTTGCCCGAAGCCGAGCGAGCCCGGGCGGCGGCTTTTGTGATCACGGCTGTTGAAGGGGCCAATCTGCATCTGGCTGATTTGAAAACCCGCCCGCAGGATTTTGACCCGGCCACCCGCGATCGGCTGCTGGCTGGAGCCCTGATTCCAGCCAGTTGGTATGTGCAGGCGCAGCGATTCCGGCATTGGTACCGCGATCGGGTGCGTCAGGTGTTTCAGGAGGTGGATATCATTCTGGCCCCCACGACCCCCTGTGCTGCTCCTCTGATCGGCCAGAAAACGATGGTACTGGATGGGGTGGAAATGCTGACCCGGCCCAACATTGGTCTGTTTACCCAGCCCCTCTCCTGTATTGGCCTGCCGATCTTGAATGTGCCGGTGCAACGGCCTGGGGCTTTGCCCCTGGGGGTGCAAGTGATCGCTGCTCCCTATCACGAAGCCCTGGTGCTGCGGATGGGGGCTTTCCTGGAGGCTCAGGGAATTGTTTCGGCACCGATCGCTCAACTTGGGACCCCATGAAAACTTTTGATTGGATTGTCATTGGTGCCGGGATTACTGGTGCGGCGCTGGCCTACGAACTGGTCCGGCAGGGGTTCTCGGTGCTTGTGCTGGAGCAGCATGCTACTCTGGCTGGGGCTACCCGCTTTGGTTACGGGGGGATTGCCTGCTGGGCTGGAACGACAGACCTGACCCGGCAACTCTGTCGTGAAAGCCGAGCTCGCTACCCAACCCTCTCTGCTGAACTGGAGACGGATATTCAGTATCGGGAACTGGATTTGCTGCTGACTCTGCCTCCCGATGCTGTTCCGGAGCAGGTCGCGGCTACCTATACTACTTGCGAGGTGCCGCCTCAATTACTGACTGTGGCTGCTGCCTGTGACCGGGAGCCCCTACTCAATCCTGCTGCGATCGGAGGGGCTCTGCTGGCCCACCACGGCCACATCCACTCTCTAGCAGCTGTGCAGGGCTACTGTCAGCAACTGACCCACAGGGGGGGGACGTACCAGATCGAGACTGTTCTGGACCTCGTGCGGCAGGGCGATCGAATTCTGGGCGTCCGGACCGCAACAGCGACCTATGGTGCCGAGAATGTGGTGGTCTGTGCTGGGGGAATCAGTCGCGCCTTATTGAAGCAGGCTGGTATTCCAGTGCGGATTTACTTCACCCATGCCGAGGTGATTGAGACCCCTCCGGTTAACTTGCGCTTGCAGACCATGCTCATGCCTGCTCAGACCGATCGCTATCGCCTGGAGGGGGCAGCCACCCGTCCCGAACTGGATACCCTTTGGGATCAGCCTGGGCAAGAACCGGTGCCGCCGATTCTGGATGTGGGTATCATTCAATTCCTGGACGGTAGTCTGCGGATTGGGCAGATCAGTCGGGTGCTGACCGATCCCTACGCCCAGCCGAACCCGGTGCAGAGTGAGGCCGAGATGCGGCTTGGGATTGGGACATTACTCCCAGCCCTCCAGGATCTACCAGGGACCTGGCATCATTGTCTGGTGGCCTTCAGCCACGATCGGCTGCCCCTGATTGGACCCCTCCCTGGCCTGGATGGGATTCACCTGTTCTCTGGCTTCAGTAATCCTCTGGCGATCGTTCCACCTCTGGCCCAGCGATTTGCCCAATGGGCGAACGATCGATCCGATCCCCTGATTCCGCAGCTTTCCCCGGCCCGGTTGCTATGAATGACCAGCAATTCATTCGCCATCTCCCTGATTTCTATTGGGATTGGGGCCAGGAGTCGGTACGACCCCGGGACGATCGCTTTGCCCAGATGTTGGCTCAGGTCGAAAGTTCACTGTCTGCCAGTACCCTGCAGTTGCTGAATGTAGCGGTGACCTGCTTAGAAGCGGAAGAGGTGTACTGTGAGGTGGGGTCTGCCCAGGGGGCTAGTTTGATCGCAGCCCTGCTGGATCATCCGGACACCTTGGCCTTGGCCGTTGATGATTTCTCAGATGGGGATCCTTTTGGCACCAATGCCATCCAACTGATGCACCATTTAGAAACGGCAGCCCTGACCGAACAAGTCCTCTTTTTTCAGCAGGATTTTGCAGCTTTTTTCTATGATCTGGCCCAGGAAGAATTCCCACCGAAAATTGGTCTTTACTTTTATGATGGAGCCCATGATTATCGCTCCCAGTTAATGAGTTGGCTGCTGGTCCGCCCCTTTCTGGCCGATCGAGCCCTGCTCATTTCCCCTCACAGTAACTGGGAGGCCGTACAACAGGCCAGCCTGGACTTCATCGCAACCTATCCAGCTTGCAAAGTATGGCTGAATTTATTTACAGACCATCCCCATCACCCCAGTTTTGGCAATGGCTTGCAGATCTTAAGTTGGAATGTCCACAACCGCCAGCCCTATCCCTGGGAGATCTTGCAGGAGGCCCGTCACCCGATTTTGATTGAGGCGATTCAGGGCTTGCAGGCTCCGCGAAAACAGGAAATCGTTGCGCCTTTAATCACGGCTGCGATCGTCGCCCAGGCCGAATATAATCCCCAGGCGTTGCGGGATGACGAGCGCAATCCAGGCACCGTGGCCTGGCTGCAAAAACCCCTGCTCCGGGCGGCCCGAGCCTATCGGCAGGCCCTGAATTGGGCACCTTCCAGGGCCGATCTCTGGCATCACCTGGGTACGGTGTATATTGAACTGGAAGCCTATCCCCAGGCGATTGAGATGTTGCAGAAAGCGCTGGAGCTGGAGCCCCATCAGGCGGTTCGCCATTATAATCTCGGCTTTGTGGCTGAAAAAGCGGGCGATCGGGCGCGGGCGATGGAGGCTTATCAGAGGGCGATTCAGATCGATCCAATGTTGGCTCAGGCTTATGAGGGATGGGGCAGACTGCTGATTCAGGCTGGGGAGGATGAGCAGGCAGAGGCCATCTATCGCGACGCGATCGTCCATCTGCCGGAACAGGGTTTTGGCTATGCTGGGCTGGGGGAGATGCAATTTCGTCTGGGTCACCTGGATGCGGCGATCTCAGCCTATCAACAGGCCCTGGCGATCCATCCATCCCAATGCCAATGGTTGGAGCAATTAGGATTGGCTTTTGCGGCCCGACAAAATCCTCTCCAGGCAGCATTTTATCTGGCAGAAGCGGCCTATGGGGTGGGACAGTATCAGACGGCGATCAACCAGTATCAACGCTGGCTGACCCTGAGATCGCCGGAAACTGACGTTCCTCTTTCCCTTTATCTCAATCTGGCCAGAGCATACGAAGCCCTGCAGCAGCCGGTCGCCGCAGCCACGGTTTACCGGCAGGGATTGCAGAACTTTCCCCACCAGGACATCCTGCTGTTTTCCTTACTGACGACTCTGCAGCATAGTGGGGAGACGGCGGCGGCCCTGCAGGTGGCAACAGAGGTGGTGCAGCAGCAGCCCGATCGGTTGGACTGGGAGTTTGAGCACTGCCGAATTTTCCCAATCCTGTATGAGACACCTGCTGAGATCGAGGTCTACCGGAACCGATTCACAGTTGGACTGGCCAAGCTGACCTCTTCGATCGACTTGATTGCTCCCCCGACTCGTTCCCAGGCTCTAGCGATCGCATCCCGTCGGACTAACTTTTTTCTCCAGTATCAGGGGCAGGACGATCGAGGCTTGCAGGCCCAGTATGGTCACTACCTGCAGCAGGTAATGGCAGCCCACTATCCTGAGTGGTCCCAACCCTTACCCCGGTACCGGACCAGTGATCCCGATCGGATTCGGATTGGGTACTGCTCTGCTTTCTTTTACCAGCATACGGTGGCCAAATTGTTCCTGGGCTGGTTGAAATACCGCACTGTGCCAGAGTTTGAGGTTGTGTGCTACCACCTAGGCAACAGTACGGATCCCTTCACCCGGCAATGGCAGGCCCACAGCGATCGCTTTCACCATCTCCCTGGCGATCTGGAAGCGGTCTGTCGTCAGATCCGGGCCGACAACCTGGACATCCTGGTTTATCCTGAACTGGGCATGCATCCGATGACCCTGATGTTAGCGGGACTGCGACTAGCTCCTGTGCAGTGCATGGCCTGGGGGCATCCCATTACCTCCGGCCTGCCCACGATCGACTACTTCCTCTCCAGTGATTGGATGGAACCAGAGGCAGCCCAGTCCCATTACAGCGAAACCCTGATTCGCCTGCCCCAGGCGGGGATCGCCTATCCCCGACCCGACGTGCCGCCCCCGACCCGCACTCGGGCAGATTTTCGGCTGCGAGAGGACGCGATCGTTTATCTCTCCAACCAGTCCCTGTTCAAATATCTACCCCAGCACGATCGGCATTTCGCCGAAATTGCCTGTCAGGTGCCCCAGGCCCAATTTGCTTTCCTGGGGTATCAAATCGGCTCCCGCGTCAATGACCAGTTTTGGCAGCGGCTGCAGCGGGCTTTTGCCTGCTTAGGACTGGCTGTTGAGGATTACTGTGTGATTGTGCCCCGCTTGAGCCAGGTCGGGTTCTGGAATTTAAACCAGATCTCAGATATTTTCCTGGACACCCTGGATTGGGGCGGTGGTAACACGACCCTGGACGCGATCGCCTGTGGTTTGCCGATCGTCACCTGTCCGGGCCAGTTCCTGCGGGGACGACATGCCTCGGCCCTGCTTCGCACCCTGGGCATGACAGAAACGATCGCCTCGACCCCAGCAGCCTTTGTCCAGATTGCCGTTCGCTTGGGCCTGGATGCCAACTATCGGGCTGATATTCGGCAACGAATGCAAGGGCAGAGCGATCGTCTCTTCGACGATAGAAGCTGTCTGCCTGCCCTAGAAGCTTTTTATCGGCAGGTGGTAAAGAATCCTGGGTAGAAAGGGCATGCTCGGCATATTTTGCGGCTCTGTGGTTTATTCCCCCTGCTCCCGGACCCAGGCTTTAAACTCCCGAATGGCCTTAGTTTCACCCAGGATAAGGCGCTTTTGCAGGAATTCCAGGATGATTGCAGGCGGTAACCAGGGAAAAGTTGGACTCTGGTCCACAGGTACGTAGTCCTGATCCTGGAGAATGTAGTACTGCAACGTTTTGCCATCATACTGCCAGAGTTCTGGCACCCCCAGATTGGCATAGATGGGCAGGCGGCGGGTTGAGGGACTGGTGATATCTACCTCCAGCACCAGATCAGGGGGTGGAGCGGTCCGCAGGTCAATTTCAACGATGCTCCGAACGATCGCTTCATTCTGAATGTAGTAGCAGGAATCTGGCTCACCCCCTGCCCTGCGATCGCGGCGCTTCAGGGTCAGGGAACCCAGCTTCCGCATGTCAATGTCCAGTTCCTCCACGATTGCGCTAATTAAGCTTTCAATAAACCGATTGCTACCTTCATGACGGGACAGGGGTGCCATAATTTCTAAGGTTCCCTCCAAGTAATGAAACCGGGTGTTGCGGCAATCGCCTGCCTCCGCCAGGAGTTGTTCGAAGGTTTCCCAACTGATGTTGTGCAGCATGACCCGTTCTTCCGCAAACAGGGGAATCTCTGATGCTGGAACCAGGATTTCGGTACTCATAAGGAATGGGAGGTATGAGGAATGGGTGGATTGAAATGGCAGATTTTATTGAAGATCTTACCCCTGACGGCTCTGTTCTGTCTGGCTAAGTGGGGGGTGCATGAGATGGGTCTCGAACCTTGGTCCTTTGATGGGATGACCAGTTCCCTTTTTGGGGCGGCCATCTTTGTGATTGCCTTTGTCTTGAGTGGAACCCTGAGCGACTACCGGGATAGCGGGGATCTGCCGACGCAAATTGGCATCACGATCGCCACGATCTCGGATAGTAACCAGCTTGCCAGGGCCACCCATCCGGAGTACGATCCCAGTCCCCTGCAGCAGGAGCTGATTCAGGTGGTGAATGGGCTGTTGGACTGGCTGCACCATAAACAAGACATTGCCCCTGTCTACAATGCGATTACCGCATTAAATCAGCCTTTTGTGCGGCTGAAGCAACTGAATGACGCGCCGGGAATGAGTCGCCTCCAGACCGAGCAGTCGAAACTGCGGTTATTAGTGATGCGGATGGAGGGGGTGCGAGATACGGAGTTCCTGACGCCAGCCTATGCCCTGCTGGAGTTGTTTACGATCGGCTCTTCCCTGTCGCTGTTGCTGATTCAGGGGGAGACCTTCAGTGAAAGTCTGGCTATTTCAGGTTTCCTATTCACATCTTTTATTTACTTGCTCTACCTGATTCGGGATCTGGATAACCCCTTTCAATACAAGGGTCAATCCAGTGCGGATATCAGTCTGAGTCCCCTGGAACAGGTGCTGGATCGTCTTCGGCAGGAACCCTGATCCCCAGGGGGGACGCACGATTGTTCCGGCAGAAAAATTTTGGGCGTTGCTGAATAGAAGGATGATTTTCGTGCTTGAGCCTTATGCAGCCCTCACCCTAGCCCTCTCCCAAAGGAGAGGGAACAAGAGTTTTAGCTCCCTTCTCCTGCGGGAGAAGGGTTGGGGATGAGGGTAATTCATATTTGCATTCAGCAAAGCCAAATTTTGACGGGTCGAAGACCCGCAAAATTTAACCCTAATCAACAACCTGGATTTTGGTTGACCGTCAATCATTGATTGACTTACCACTAGTTTTGGGAGGATTCCAGGGAGTTCTTGTTGATCTGATTTCGGTGTGGCATCACCATCACCTTATCGACCCGATTGCCATCCATATCCATCACCTCAAACCGCAGGCCCTGCCACTCAAAGTAATCGGCAGAGGTGGGAATCCGGCCCAGATGCATAATCACAAACCCCCCCAGGGTGTGGTAGTTGCCCCGTTCTTCGCCGGGGATCTCTTCAATCTCCAGCACTTCTTTGAACTCATCCACGGACATCATCCCATCCAGCAACCAGGAGCCATCCTCTCGCTGAATGGCCTGGGGCTCTTCCAGGGTGCTGATGGAGGGGATATCTCCAATAATCGCCTGCAGAATGTCATCCAGGGTGACTAAACCCTGGATCACCCCGTATTCATCCACCACCAGGCCCACATGGGTACTGGCCTGTTTGAATAGCTCCAGGATTTTCAGGGCTCTGGTACTTTCGGGGATAAAGAGGGGTTGTTGTAGAGATTCCACCAGGTTGATCGACTGGTCTTCGAACATCCGCTTCAAGAGATAGTTGACATGCACGACCCCCAGAACGTTATCCAGTTCTCCCTGGCAAACGGGAAAGCGAGAATGGGCACTCTGACTGATCACCCGGCGATTGATTTCGATCGAGTCATCGACATCTAGCCAGACAATATCTGGGCGCGGGGTCATGAGAGAGCTGACCCGTCGATCGCCCAGGCGAAAGACTCGCTCTACCATGTCCTGTTCCGCTTCCTCAATCATGCCGGACTCGGTTCCCTGTTGCAGCAGGACTTTGATTTCCTCCTCTGTCACCTCTGGTTCATCGGACGGGTTGATCCCCAATAACCGCAGCACCAGATCGGTGGAACCGCTCAGGAGATGGACGAGGGGATACACGATCGTCGAGAGGGTCTGCATGGGCTGGGCAAGGGCAGTGGCAATCCTTTCTGGATTACTCATGGCCAGACGCTTTGGCACCAGTTCTCCCATAATCAGAGAGAGATAGGTAATCACCAGCACCACGATGCCAAAAGCTAGAGCATCTGCATAAGGTGCAACGGTGGGAATGGTCTTCAGGGCGATCGCGAGCCGATTGGCAAGGGTGGCTCCTCCAAAAGCACCGGCCATAATGCCAATCAGGGTGATTCCGACCTGAACAGTGGACAGAAAATGGTTGGGGGAATTGGCCAGATCCAGGGCTGTAGCGGCTTTCTTATTGCCCTTATTCGCGAGTTGTTGCAGGCGAGTCTTGCGGGATGAAACCACTGCAAGCTCAGACATGGCAAATACACCGTTAGCAATGATCAGGAGCAGAATGATGAAAATTTCAACAGCCATAGCTATAGGTTTGTGAAGTTGCCCATGGAATGCTGGGCGACACCCGCAGCGCACTTCTCAGCTTGAGAACTGGCTGTTCGGTTGAGGTGAGATCCTCCGACCGAAAGGGATAAAAGTTCTGTCACGTCAATTAGTATCCTATGATCAAATCCCGGTTTTCTGATAAAAAGCTCTATCCGTGGCCTGGATTGCAGGGCTCTGTCGCTTTCTTCCCCCAGATTTTGGCATGGGCATTGTGGCCTTCTGGTGCTCAGCCCCAGGGACATTCGGGAGTGAAAGGAATCAACTGTTGTGGGGGGAAACGGGCAGGGAAGCGCTATCAGGATTGCCCCGATCGGGGGAATTTGATGGGAAAAGGCAACCAGACTCGGACAGCCTTCTAGAATAGGTAAAGATCAGTAACGCTACTGTCTGCCTCTGTCCGGTTTCCTCCTCGCCTATGGCTTTCTCTGCAATTATTCGGTCCCTGGGGCGATTGCCCCTCACCTCAGAACTGTCCACTAAGTTGAATCAACAGCAGTTTCTGACGTTGAATGGCTTACCTCGTCTGCCTAAGGGTATCGTTACGTCTGCGCTGGCGCAGTTTCGGCAGCGACCACTGCTGGTGATCACCGCCACCCTGGAGGAAGCAGGCCGCTGGACGGCCCAACTGGAGGCCATGGGCTGGCAAACCGTCCATTTCTATCCCACTTCAGAGGCCTCCCCCTACGAGCCTTTTGATCCGGAAGCTGAAATGACTTGGGGACAGATGCAGGTGTTGGCCGACCTGGTTAAGAATGTCCAGAGCCAATCTTCAGCGATCTCTACCCTGGCGATCGTTGCTACCGATCGCGCCCTCCAGCCCCATCTGCCACCCGTTGAGGCGTTTCGGGCCTTTTGCCTGACCTTGCAGCGGGGTATGGAGTTGGATCTGGCCACCCTCAGCAGCGAACTGGCCCGCCTGGGGTATGAGCGGGTGTCTCTGGTGGAGATGGAAGGGCAGTGGAGCCGTCGGGGAGACATCATTGACCTGTTCCCGGTCGCGTCGGAGTTGCCGGTGCGCCTGGAGTGGTTTGGAGATGAGCTGGATCAGTTGCGGGAATTTGATCCGGCGACTCAACGATCGCTGGACCGGATCGATCACCTCACTTTGACGCCGACTGGCTTCGGTCCGATTGTTTTCCCAGAACTGACCGGGAAATGGGCAGAGGCTGTCCAAGCCCACCTCTCGCCCCAGGAGCAGGAGAAGTTTGCCGAAAAGAATCCACCGGAAGGGATTCGTCGTTTCCTGGGGCTGGCCTACGATCGACCGGCCTCCCTGCTGGATTACCTGCCTGCCGAAACCCTGATTGCGATCGATGAACTGGATCAGTGTCGCGCCCACAGCGATCGCTGGCTGGAACACAGTGAAGAACAGTGGCAGGAAGTCAGTACCTTACCCAAAATTCATCGCTCCTTCCAGGAAGCCCAGGCTGAGGTGGACTGCTTCCTGCGGCTGTATCTGACAGAACTGGCGGAAGAAAAAGTAGGGCTGAATCTGGCCAGTCGGCCCGTACCCGCGATTCCCCACCAATTTGGCAAGCTGGCGGAGACCTTGCGGGGAGAACGCGATCGGGGGTTTGCGATCTGGCTGATGTCGGCCCAACCCTCCCGCTCGGTGTCCTTGTTGCAGGAGCACGACTGCCCGGCCCAGTTTATTCCCAATCCCAGGGATTTTCTGGCGATCGAGAAGCTGCAAAACCAGAAGACCCCCGTGGCCCTGAAATATTCCGGGGCAGCGGAACTGGAGGGTTTCATTCTGCCGACCTTCCGGCTGGTTCTGGTTACCGATCGGGAATTCTTTGGCCAGCATTCCCTGGCCAGTCCGGCCTATGTGCGTAAGCGGCGACGGGCAGCATCCAAGCAGGTGGACCCGAATAAACTCCAACTGGGGGATTTTGTCGTTCATAAGAGCCATGGCATTGGGCGGTTCCTGAAGCTGGAAAGCCTGACCATCAATCAGGAAACCCGCGATTACCTGGTGCTGCAATATGCGGATGGCCTGTTGCGAGTGGCTGCTGATCAGGTGGGTAGCCTGTCTCGCTTTCGCGCCGTTGGGGAGCAGCCGCCGGAACTGAGTAAGATGTCCGGCAAAGCCTGGGAGAAAACGAAAAGTAAGGTCCGCAAGTCAATTAAAAAACTGGCGGTGGATCTGCTCCAGCTTTATGCCAACCGGGCGCAACAACAGGGCTTTCCCTACCCGATCGACAGCCCCTGGCAGGAAGAGATGGAAGACTCTTTTGCCTATCAGCCTACCCCGGACCAGCTCAAGGCCATCCAGGATGTGAAGCGGGATATGGAGAGCGATCGGCCTATGGATCGGCTGGTCTGTGGCGATGTCGGCTTTGGCAAGACAGAAGTGGCCATTCGTGCTATCTTCAAGGCCGTCACCGCCGGGAAACAGGTGGCGTTGCTGGCTCCCACGACGATTCTGACCCAGCAGCACTACCACACCCTGAAGGAGCGGTTTGCCCCCTATCCTGTTCAGGTGGGTTTGCTGAACCGGTTCCGGACGGCTGAGGAACGGCGCAATATTCAGCAACGATTGGTGACGGGTGAGCTGGATATTGTGGTTGGAACCCATCAGTTGCTGGGGAAAGAGGTGCGCTTCCGGGATCTGGGGCTGCTGGTGGTAGATGAGGAACAGCGCTTCGGGGTGAACCAGAAGGAGAAAATTAAGACCCTCAAAACTCAGGTGGATGTGCTGACCCTGAGTGCGACGCCCATTCCCCGCACTCTGTACATGGCCCTGTCGGGAGTCCGGGAAATGAGTCTGATTACCACACCACCGCCTTCTCGCCGTCCGATCAAAACCCATCTGGCGGCCTATGAATCTGAATTGGTGCGGACGGCCATTCGTCAGGAACTGGATCGGGGTGGTCAGGTCTTCTATGTGGTGCCCCGGGTGGAAGGGATTGAGGAAATTTCCGGTCGTCTGCGGGAGATGATTCCGGGGGCCAGACTGGCGATCGCCCATGGCCAGATGCCAGAGGCGGAGTTGGAGGCTACCATGCTCACCTTCAGTAACGGAGACGCCGATATTCTGCTCTGTACCACGATCATCGAATCCGGTCTGGATATTCCTAGGGTGAATACGATCCTGATTGAGGATGCCCAGCGCTTTGGCCTATCTCAGTTGTACCAGTTGCGGGGCCGGGTTGGCAGGGCCGGGATTCAGGCCCATGCCTGGTTATTCTATCCGCGCCAGGACACCCTATCGGACGCGGCCCGTCAGCGGTTGCGGGCGATTCAGGAGTTCACCCAGTTGGGGTCGGGCTATCAGTTGGCTGTACGGGATATGGAAATCCGGGGGGTAGGCAGTCTCCTGGGGGCGGAACAGTCGGGGCAAATGGATGCGATCGGCTTTGATCTCTATATGGAAATGCTAGAGGAAGCCATCCAGGAGATTCGCGGTCAGGAAATTCCCCAGGTGGACGACACCCAGATCGATCTCAGCCTGACGGCCTTTATTCCGGCAGACTATATCCCCGATTTGGATCAGAAGATGAGTGCCTATCGGGCGGTGGCCGCAGCTTCCTCAAAAGCGGAACTCACCCAGATTGCGGCTGAGTGGAGCGATCGCTATGGTCCCTTGCCAACGGCAGCCCAACAACTGATTCGGGTGCTGGAGCTGAAACAGGTAGCCCGCAAACTGGGTTTCTCCCGCATCAAGCCAGAGGGCAATCAGCATGTGGTGCTCGAGACGCCGATGGAGGAACCAGCCTGGAATTTGCTCCGGGCTAACCTGCCGGAGAATCTGCACACCCGCTTTGTCTACAGCCCCGGTAAAGTAACCGTGCGGGGACTGGCGATGATGGGGGCTGATCGACAACTTGACAACCTGATCGACTGGTTGAGCAAAATGCAGGGAGCCCTGCCAGAAGCTGTTCTTACCCGTTAGCAGTTTTATACTGAAATCAGGGTAGTTGGGAGCAAGCCTGATGGATGTCGTAATTACGCCAGAAAGCATCGATCTGTCGCCCGGTGGAGAAGTGATTCTCTGTCATCAAACCTGGGCCAATTATGAGGCCCTCTTAGAGAGCCGTCAGGACCAGGCTGCGATCAAAATTTCCTTTGATGCCAGCACTCAGAAACTTCGTCTTATGGCCCCTTTACCCAAACACGGTAATGGTTCGGATATTCTTGCCGATTTGGTTAAATGTCTGCTCCGCCATCAAGGGCAAGACTGGCAAAGCTTCCATCCTGTGACGTTGAAGCGGTTTAAACAGATTGGGTTAGAACCCGATAGCTGTTTTTATATTCAAAATCGTGCCGCTATTTTAGGAAAAGAAACGATCGATCTGGAGTGTGATCCTCCCCCAGATTTAGCCATTGAAATTGACCTGACTTCCTTCACGCAACCAGAAGATTATGAGCCGATCGGGGTGCCTGAACTCTGGATTTACCAGGGTCAAACTCTGGCGATTTATCTGTTCGATGGACAGCATTACCAGGCCAGTTCCACCAGTCTTCTCTTCCCGAATATTCCTGTGCCGCAACTGATGCCAACCTACGTTGAGCAAGCCTGGACAGAAGGTTCGAGTGTTGCTTTAAGAGCCTTTGAAAGTACGTTGCAAAATTATTAATCCAGTCTGGGTGACGGTTATCCTGTTGTTAGATCACTTGGAGCTTGAGGTAAACAAGCTGCAAGATTGTATCGGTAGCAGCCTTCTGATGATGAAACCTCCTGGAACCACCCGCAGGGTGCATCCCAGTTTTGCAAGGTTGCCCACCCCAGGGGAAGCCGCTCTGCGTCTACATCCCCCAGCCCCTTCTCCCTTATTGGGAGAAGGGGAGCCAGATTCAAAGTCCCTCTCCCAGAACGGGAGAGGGATTTAGGGTCTAGCTTGCTTCCCGCAGGGTGGGCTACAAAAGTGGGATGCACTCCCACCGTTTTCTGATCCACTCCCACCGTTTGCTAAAGCGTTTCTCTTGGCTGGTTCCAGCATCAAGCTTATCGGCAGGAACAATACCTTTTTCTTGGCAACTTTGAACATAGCCACTAACTACATTACGCAACCAACGAGTGACAAGTTTAGGACCAAAACTGATCGTAATTCTCTCATCGTCAGAGGACGACCAATAATACATAATCTCTTCTCCGCGCGTGAATCCATGTGTGCGTCTTGACCCAGTAGCAAGATGAACTAGAGGACAACGGTAAAACGTGTAGAGCAGAGAACCATATTCATATTCTTCTAAAAAATCAAAAAGATTAGGGCGAGTTAGGAGGTCAGGGCACTCTTGAGCAAGCTCGTCGCGTGATACATCTAGATACGACTTGGGCAATTCATGGGATCTAAGGAATTCATTAGGATTATCGCTCAATCGTTTACTGAGAAGTTGATCAGCAATGTGAGCATCTTTTGGGCAATAGTATTTCCAATCTTCGGCGAAGCATACAACAGCGACTTTACTGACACGAAGATCATTTGGAACAAAGCTCTTTAAAAGCCGAGCTAGTCGAATGGAAGATGGAACACTTCCACCTAATTCACTTTCCAGTTGTCGTTTAACATTGGGAAAGTCATTGAACCAAATCTCGGCAAGTGCGTCAAGAGATGCTGTTGCTAGTGTGTATGCATCGACAGTAGAACCTGAATCCGCCATATCATCTGCCAATTGAGCACGTTTGTAGAAATAGTGTTCAAAAGGATCATTTGAAACTGGCGTGAAAATCATAAAAACAGAACACAATACAATTGTAGTTTGATTGTAACACGCTCATCTGGCTAACAAACAGTTAGGGTGATTTATCCTGTTCTGCTTCGATCCATTCACTCGGTTCACCGGGATAGAAGCGACTATCCAGGATTTCCGCCAAACTGTAAGGGCATTCTGTCGGAAATGTGCGATGCGGTAAATTTGTCTCTCCAACTGCCAGTTCCACCCCCTTCAGATACGCTTTGCGAACTGCTGCTGCAACGTAGGGGGTGAGACTGGGGTTGTCTTCCAGAAGTTCAGTGATATCCAGGCGTTGAATGCGAAGGGTTGCTAACCAGCTACGGCTGCGATGTTGGGGTTGATAGTGCCATTTCAGCAAATGCCCAAGCAACAGGCTCAAGCGGTTACGAAGTTCCTGGCGTTGCTGCTTTCCCAAAGATTCAATTTCCTCAATGAGATTTGGCAAATCAATTCGGCTCCACTGTTGGGTGCGCAGCAGCAGAGCCTGTTCCTGTGTCCAGGCATAGAAATCGGCGTTGTAGAGATTGGGCGCAGCCATGGGATGTTTTGCCGTTTCTGAATTTGTTTCGGGCACGGGCATCAACTTACTCCAACCGCGATCTTTTACCATTTTAAAGCGTTCTTTATGGGTTCACTCCATGAATTGCTTCTCGGGCAACTAGAATCCAGGCTTTTCAAACATCCTCTAAAATGGTGACTAATTCTACGGATTGCTTGGCTCTACATTTGTTCAAACCTCATAAAGCTACGTTTTCCTATGGATCAACCCTATTCCCAGTCCGATCCGATTACGTTGGTGATTTCTGAGATTGTTCACCCCGATCGCATTCCGGAATACGAAGCTTGGACCCAGGGGATTAATCAGGCAGTCCAGCAGTTTGAGGGCTTTCTGGGGGCCGAATTGTTTCGGCCTCGAGATCATGACTACCCCGAATATGTGGTGATTCTCAAGTTCGATACCTATGAGAACTTCAGAACCTGGACGACCTCCGCCGTTTACCGGGACTGGATGGAGAAATCCCGTGGACTGGTCACGGTGCGATCGCGCCAGCAATTTCTCAGTGGCATGGAACTTTGGTTTACCCTCCCATCCGCTTTGAAATCATCTGCCCAACCGGCCTATTACAAAAAGGTGATCATCGGCATTCTGTCTGTTTATCCCCTGATTGTCTTGAGTAATCTCCTGTTAGGGCCTCTGTTAGCCGGATTGCCCCCCCTGCTGGGGTTGTTGATTTCCGTCAGTCTCGTTTCTGCCCTGTTGACCTATCCAGTGATGCCCTGGTTAACCCAGTGGTTGGAATTCTGGCTCTACCCCTCCGTAACCAAACGGCACAACCGGGTAGACAATGGTCATAGGAGCCCATAAATTTCTGTGATGCACGTTGTTAATCAGACCTCAACCCAATTGATTCTCCGTCATTTTCCCCTGCGGGCCTGGGTGCTGAGCGGTTCCCTTCTGACCACGATGATTGTTCTGGGATTGTTGCTGATCCAGGGTGGACAAAGGACCACCCTGGACTGTCGGCGATCGGTCCCTGACCAGGGCAACTGTCGGTTGCTGGTGGGGGTGCCCGGACGGGACCCCCTGGCGGATCAAACCATTCCCCTGACTGAGATTGCCGAGGCGGAAGTGCAGACGTTTACCACTGGGGCCGTTGCGAAGGGGGCTGAGGAGACTTATACAGTTTTATTGCTGACGCCCACTCGTAAAATTTCCTTCCAGTCTCTCCAGTCTTCCAGGGCGGAAGCAGAAGCAGTTGTCAGCCGCATCAACCAGTTTTTGCAGAATCCCTCCGAACAGATCCTGACCCTGACCTATCGCCACAATACCTTTAGCTGGCGGCTGGATTCTGGTTTCGTGGTCCTGTTGCTTCTGGTTGGTGTCCCCGCCTTAGTGTTGTTGCTGATTCTGGTCTCTGCCGAAAGCCAGATCCTCACCTACACTTTTGATAAGACCCAGGGACAGTTGACGATTAAGGCCAAGGGGATATTCGGTCAGCGGGTCGAGCAGTTTCCCTTGCATGAGATTGGTCCAGCTCTGGCGGAGATTTCCTACTCGGGGCTGCCCTTGATTTTGCCTAATACTCCGATCGCGACGGCAGGCACAATTCACATTAATTTTGATCTGAAGTGTCAGATTGCCCTCAAGAGCTTTTTTAGCTGAGGAGGCAGTCTTTTAAGCACAGTAGGGACAGCTCACACCCGCTTCATATTGCTCTGAAGTCCTGTCTGCTTCAGACAGGGGATGACCGCAGGCCGGGCACATGTCATAGGTGCCTTGGCTCAGACCGTGTTCTACCGCCACCCGCTGATCAAAGACAAAGCACTCTCCTTCCCAGAGGCTGTCTTCGGGGGGCACCTCTTCCAGGTAGTGGAGAATGCCGCCCTGCAGATGGTATACCTCCGGAAAGCCCAGACTCAGCATGTAAGCGGATGCCTTTTCGCAGCGAATGCCGCCCGTACAGAACATGGCCACTTTCCGATGCTGGCCTGGATTGAGATGGCGCTGGACATAGGCTGGAAATTCGCGAAAGGATTCTAGATGGGGATCGATCGCCCCCTTAAAGGTGCCCACCCCCACTTCGTAGCCATTGCGGGTGTCGATCACCAGTATCTCTGGGTCGGAAATCAGGTCATTCCAGTCCTGGGGAGCCACGTAGGTGCCTGCCCGATCGCCTGGATTCACTTCCGGCATCCCCAGGGTGACGATCTCCCGCTTCAGGCGCACTTTCATCCGATCGAAGGGCAGCACCTCGGCTGTGGATTCTCGTGGGTACAGGTCTGTTAGCCGGGGATCGGCTCGCAGGAACGCCAGCACGGCATCCACTGCGGCGCGAGACCCGGCGATCGTCCCATTGATCCCCTCCTCAGCCAGGAGAAGGGTTCCCCGTAGCCCCTGCTGCTGGCAGAAAGCCAGTAGGGGCTCGCGTTTTTCGGCATAATCTGGCAATCGAACGAACTTATAAAATGTGGCAACAATGACTTCCATGTCCCCATGCTAAAAAAATTTGTCCCTCAAGTGACAAAAACTTTTGCAAAACTTGCTATTTAACCTGGTACGATTAGAAAAGTGCATGTACAGGTTTGCCTGTAACCACAAGTAAGGGGAATTAGCTCAGTTGGTAGAGCGCCTGCTTTGCAAGCAGGATGTCAGCGGTTCGAGTCCGCTATTCTCCATTTTCTAAACCTGATAAATTCTTTTTACAAATTTTTTAAGGGATTGATCTGGATTTGTCCGTATTCACACTGAATGAGTCAATGGACCTTTCTCCAAGATCCTTTATGGCAACTCCAAGCATCCTACCCACTCCAGAACAGATTCAGCAGGCCCAGCAGGCAATCTCCGCCTACGTGCAGGAAATTGATGCCAATCCTGAGCGTCGGGATGGGGCCTACCCTTACGCCCTCTTCCACGAGGCTGGACAACCCATTTTCGGAACTGTCCTGATGTTCCATGGGTTCAGTGCGAAGCCGCATCAAATGTGGCGACTGGCAGACTATCTCTTTCAGAATGGGTTCAATGTCTATCAGGTCACTCTGGCCGGTCATGCCTCTATTAACCCAGGCAAAAACTGGCCCCAGGTGGATCTGCGCCCTGAGATTGCAGACCCTCTGAAGCAGAAGATCCAGGCTGATCCGGTCCTGCAAAATTATCTGAACAACCAGATGGCCAATCCCCAGAGTGGCCAGAACCCCAGCTACATGCAGCGTATCGCCCTGATGCATCGGCTGCTGAAAATTGAGCCGCGTCTTCTGGATATTAAGCAAGCGATCGAAAAAAGTGATGATCCTGACTTCGATCGCTATTTCATCTCGTCCCACATGAACTATCTGATCGAGGCCCGCCGTTGTCTGGAACAACTGGCATCGATCCCCGGCCCCGTGTATACGGTTGGCCTTTCCGTGGGAGGGGCGACGGCCCTGGGTCTGGCGGCTGACCAGCCCGATCGGATTCAGAGAACGGTTGCTTATGCGCCGTTACTCAAAGTCTATGGTGAAGAAAATAGGCAATATGTGAATTTAGCGGGTCCTTTGGATATTAAGGAAGTGGGTTGGGATCCCAACCTGCAGTTTCCGCTGGGAGCCTTTACGGCTGCCGATCGCTTTGGCAGTGCTTTCGTGCTCAAGTGGGACAATGTGGAGATCCTGAGCCGGATTCCCACCTTTCTGGTGCTGACGGAAAATGAAGATGCTGCAGATATTGAGACCAATAAGCAGTTTTTCAAATCCATTGGGGGCGATTCTAAAGGCCATCGCCACTACCTCTATCCAACATCTGATCTGGTTCCCCATCCCATGGTGGATCCGACTGAGGTCAGCCAGAATATGAGTAACCGCTTTTGGCAGAGTCTTTACCAGGAAACATATCGCTTCCTGACGACCGGAGACATTGATCCGGCCAATTTGGGTAATGTTGAGCAGAACCCAGAACTGCCGATCGTGCCCTCCGTAACTCCATAAACGGGACCGGCTAGAGATGCAGTACGGTACGTCTCTAGCCGATCACATCACATCCTGGTCAATCCAAATCAAGGATTAATAATTTTCTGCGAAATTAATACTGATGTTCCGAGAAGGAACCCGATTGCTGTAGTCAAACTTTTTCCCGGTTACGGTTTCAGCCAGTTTTTCAAAGGACTCGGAGTTCCAGTTCCGCACATGAATGGGCTTGGACTGTTCACCCAGGAAGTAGGCTTGAGTTCCCAGAACAGCGGCAGCTACCCAACCAACAATAAACAGGGCAATCAGAATAGTCATGGCTGTAACTCCTTGAGTTAATCGTTGTTTCCATCTGTAAATAAATGTAACAATCTATTTACAGAATCGTCAATGGAGTGTTATCCGCATTCCTTGAGTTCGGTTAACCTGCAGAGACCTTGTCGGGAACGTCTCTGCAGATGTCTCTGGGCTAATTTGGGCATTAATAGACGCTATGCACCAAAACTGCCCTCACCCCCGGCCCCTCTCCCAGAGCGGGCTACTGTGTACCCATAATCCCCTCCTGGGAGGGGTAGGGGTGGGTTCAACGCTCCTGCTCCCGTTCCTAGACCCACCCCGGCCCTGCAGGCCACCCCTCCCGAGAGGGGATTTCACGCGAGTCTGCTGACTTGAGCCAAACTTTTCAGAGATCTGTATACGCGGTAGCCCAAAGCGGGAGAGGGGAGAAATTAAGCGTTAATCTCCCTTCTCCCACAATGGGGGGTGGGGGATGAGGGGAAAGGGATTGGTGTGCCAAGGATATTGTTGCCCCAATTTGCCGATCGGGAGTCAGGGTTTTGGCCTATCCTGAAGATCCAATCTTCATGCTGTGACGCCTATGCTGCCTTTCCTGAGATCGGACCTGGCCCAGTTTCAAGCCTATGCCCCCCATCCGGGTGGCGAGGGGGATGCGGCCCCGGCGGTTTCGTCTTTCGATCGTCTCGATACCAACGAAAGTCCCTATCAACTGCCAGAAGAGTTGAAGCAAAAGTTGACCTGGACGTATCAGCATCTGATTGAGACGAACCGCTATCCAGATGGGGGCCATCACGAGCTGAAGCAGGCGATCGCTGGCTATGTGAATGAGTCAGCCGGGTTAGTTGCTGATTCTGGGTTCACGCCAGCCCAGATTTCGGTGGGCAATGGTTCGGATGAGCTGATTCGCTCGTTGCTCATCGCGACCTGTCTGCGGGGAGAGGGATCGATCCTGGTGGCAGAGCCCACCTTTTCTATGTATGGGATTCTGGCGGAAACCTTAGGCGTGCCGGTGGTCCGGGTGGGGCGATCGGAAACCGATTTCGCCCTTGATCGAGGGGCTGCCACCAGGGCAATGCAGCAGACCCAGCAGCCTCCGATTCGAACGGTGTTTGTGGTCCATCCCAATTCCCCAACGGCTAATACGTTGCAGGCTGCAGAATTGGACTGGCTGCGGGCTCTGCCAGAACAGGTGTTAGTGGTGATTGACGAGGCGTATTTTGAGTTTAGTGGTACAACGATCGTGGCTGAAGTGCTGCAACGGCCCAACTGGGTTGTGCTGCGGACATTTTCCAAGGCCTTTCGACTGGCGGCCCATCGCGTCGGCTATGCGATCGCCCATCCGGAACTGACGGCAGCCCTGGAGAAAATCCGCCTGCCGTACAATCTGCCCAGTATGACTCAGGTGGCGGCCCTGCTGGCTCTGAACCATCGGCAGCAGCTCCTGACCGCCATTCCCCTGATTCGCAGGGAACGGGATCAGCTTCTGGAGCATCTGGCCCAGGAGCTAGGGCTGCAGGTGTGGCCCAGTCAGGCCAACTTCATTTTTGTCCGGCCCCGGTTGACGGTTCCCGATCCGGGTCGGAGCACAGCCCTGAGCCAGGCTATCCGCGACCAGTTGAAGGCCAGGGGAACATTGGTGCGGCAGATTAGCGGGGGGCTGCGGATTACGATCGGTTCTCCAGAGGAAAATCAACGAACCCTGCTTCACCTGCGGGAAGTGCTCAGGAGCCGCCTTTAACTCTCGCTGCGATCGTACTGAAACCGGGCCTGGTCAGCGACCAACGAGAGGTGCTTGGATGTGGCACGGGTGGGAGCATAAACCCCTTTCTCCCATTCGCTGACGGTTTGCTGGCGGACCCCGAGTTGCTGGGCGAATTGAGCCTGGGTCAGATTCATGTGACGGCGCAGGGCGCGGACCATGAGCCCATTCCAGAGGACTGTATCCCCTACCCGCCTAATCTCATAGTCGATCGTGGGCTTGCGAAAGGTCACCTGTTCCTGCTCAAAATCTATGTCTTCTACTAGGTAGCCTGCTGTCATCCAGGCCATTGCCTGCAAGGCACCCTGATTGCGATTGCTCCACCAACCCCGATTTCGACGGGCAGAATCGGGCAAGGTGCCCCCTAAAAGGGATTCAATCTCGGCAAAGGTCAGGACGACCTCCTGCAGAGAACTTTGCTGCAAGTGGTTTAGAAGGGGTTGATACTTGCTGCCACCTTTCACCGTCGCTTTGCTCCGTCAGGTCAGAATTCTGCACTCAAAGGTGTTCGGGGAAAGGGAATCACATCCCGAATATTACTCATGCCGGTCATAAATTGGACCAGCCGTTCAAACCCCAGACCGAAACCTGCATGGGGAACCGTTCCATAACGACGCAGATCCAGGTACCACCAGTAATTTTCCAGCTCCAGACCCTGGGCTTGAATCCGCTGTTCCAGGACATCGAGCCGTTCTTCCCGCTGAGATCCCCCAATGATCTCCCCAATCTTGGGAGCCAGGATGTCCATCGCTCGAACCGTTTTTTCATCCTCATTCAGGCGCATATAAAAAGCCTTGATTTGGGTGGGATAATCTGTCACGATCACGGGCTTCTTAAACAATTCCTCAGCCAGGTAGCGCTCATGCTCTGATTGTAAATCGACTCCCCAGGTGACCGGAAATTCAAAGGGACGATCGGCCTTTTCCAGTTGAGCGATCGCCTCTGTGTAGGTCAGTCGCTCAAACTGATTGTTAATGATGTTTTCTGCTGTGGCAAGTACTGAATTATCAATTCGGGCATTAAAGAATTCCATGTCTTCCGGGCACTGCTCTAGCACGGATTTGAATACATGCTTGAGGAAAGCTTCAGCCAGGTCCATATCCCCGGCCAGGTCACAGAAAGCCATTTCGGGCTCCACCATCCAGAATTCAGCCAGATGGCGGGATGTATTGGAGTTCTCAGCCCGAAAGGTGGGGCCAAAGGTATAGACATTCGAGAAGGCCATGGCCATGATTTCTGCTTCCAGTTGCCCACTGACCGTTAAATAGGCCGGTCTACCGAAAAAGTCTTGACCGTAATCCACATCTTTGGTAGCTGTCAGGGGAACCTGTTTCAGGTTGAGACTAGTGACATTAAACATCTCACCCGCCCCCTCACAGTCGCTGGCGGTGATGATGGGCGTATGGACCCAGAGAAAACCCCGCTCCTGGAAAAACTGGTGAATGGCTGCAGAGCAGGCATTTCGGACGCGAAACACTGCGCCAAAGGTGTTGGTGCGGGCTCGTAAATGGCCGATCGTACGGAGAAATTCAAAGGAATGGCGTTTTTTTTGCAGAGGATAGGCTTCTGGATCGGCATCGCCATAGACGGTGATAGCCTGGGCTTTGACTTCAATCCGTTGCCCTTTTCCAGGGGAGGGGACCAGTTCTCCCGTCACGGAGATGGAACTGCCCGTATTTAACTGACGCACCAGGTTGGCATATCCGGGTAACTCTTGCTCGATCACAACCTGCAGACTGGCCATGGCTGAGCCATCATTTACCTCAATGAAGGAAAACCCCTTCAAATCGCGTCGGGTCCGAATCCAGCCCTGAATTTGGACCGATTCTCCAGGTTGCCCGGTTCGAAGTAAATCGATGATGCGTTGTGTCGCCATATTGAACTGCTCCCGCCAGATGTAATCGTTATTCCACTAAGTGGCACAGCTTTTCAAAATCCAACCCAGGATGACCCCCAGTCCTCCAAAACGAACCATTTGCCAGAATCCCTCTTGCACGCTGTGCCAGGAAAATAAACGGCTTTCCAGGGCAAGCTCCAGCTCTTCCAGTCGGGCTTTGATCTGCTTCAGTTCCGATCGCAAGCCAACTCGGCGGTTGGCTTTGAGTTCTTGCTCTGTGCGATGTAGGGACTGCCGCAGGTCTGCTTGTTCTTGACGATCTTGCTGGACCTGAGCATACCGGGTCTTGAGATCCGCCAGCAGGATTTCTACTTCCTCCAGTGCTTGCTCAAACTCTCGATCTTCTGGAGCAGAAGTTAGGCTGCTTTCTGGGGAAGAATGTGGCGAAAATGGCGGTTCTTGAGGCGGCTGCATGTCAGCATATTATAGTAGGGAACGGTGGGTTACCGACTTGATCCGTTCACTACCATAACGTGTATTCCCATCGTTGACTGCGTTGATACCCTCTTGTCAAGATTGAATTTACCCTATGTCCAGTTCTACATCCCCATCCTTCACAGGGTTGAATCCAGCTCAGAAGTCTGATTTACAGGCTTACACAGCTCTGGAGCTGGCTCAAGCCCTTTTAGGTCAACTGAGTATTACCGATCAAGATTGGCATCGCTTAAAAGCCAATCGTCAGGCACGGGCCAGTGAGCAGGTGGCAGCGGCGATCGTCTTCTTGCTGAAAGAGCAACCAGAAGAAGCCATGCCTCGCCTGCAACAGGCGATCGGATGGCTGGATCGATCGCTATCAGCCCCCCCTTGCCCTACCCATGGCCATGGCAAATCCCACGAAAAACCTTAATCCTTAGGGAAGGGAAGGACGAATCTGCTCTATGGCAGGTTTGTTCGCTGTGGGCAGGAAAAGTGGATGATTGACCAGAGAATGACAGAACAGAGCTAGCAAGAAGGAGCAACCTGCCAGAAGCAGAAAATCCAGGTTTTTGCTTTGAGTTAGCCAGGCTCCCTTAACTGGTATATGGGCTACAGCAACGATCACGGAGGATGGGTTGCCTGGGCTAACTCGAGAACTGGATAAACGGCGACTGGATAATCTGCGTTGCATAAGCACTATTTTCTCAAGAATGACCCGTTAAATGGTAACTGAAATTTTCATCAACAAATGAGGGGAGCTTTTTGGCGAGTGCTGACCTGCTTACGTAACCGCAGTTCTGTTCCCTGGGAATTCCACTGCACTTGGTCAAAGATCTGGTGCAGAATGTAAAGACCGCGACCGCACTCCCCGCTCTCACCTGGAACACATCTACAGGTCTCTCCCTCGTTGCTGGGAGGAGCAAAGCCAGAACCCTGGTCTGAAATAATCCACCAGTAGTCATTTTCAACGACTGAGAAGCGAACCACCACTGTTTTAGTGGGGTCGAGAGCGTTACCGTGTTTCGCTGCGTTAACTAAAGCCTCCTGTAAGCCAAGCCGCAATTCAGCTTTCCACTGGACTGGAACTTCAGCTAGCAGCAAGTCTAAAATCGGACATAAATAAAGGGTTGAGGCAAAGCTAACTGTACCCCAATTTCGCCCTATCGTTCGAGGTGAAATGGCAATCACTCAGAAAACCCTACAACTCCTTACTAACCGGACACAGAATCAACTTAAAAAGTCAACAGCGAAAGCAACGACTTGAAGGCAATTCTGTGAAGTAGATTCAGGCAGTCATCAAAAAAGATAGGAGAAAATAAAAACAGATCCAAACAAAAAAGGCCTAAATAAAACAGACCTAAATAAAACAGGCCTTGAGGAACAAGAAAAGTACGCTAAAGCAAAGACAAATAGAGCCCAGATATTTAGTAAAAAAAGACAAGGCAATAGCTCAAATCCGCTATTAAAATAAATTGCTTAAAAAGCAATTGCTTAGAAAGCTTCTGTACTCAAAGTTAATATGAGGTGGAAGGATGTCTTCCTCATATTCCCCGGAATACATCTATAGTATAACTTTTTATGGTCAAAAAGCTCAACTACTCTGACCTGTGAAAGCGGTAGAACTGGAGGGAAGAATTTTATGGGAGCACCAATCCGGCAGCCCCTAACAAATCAGCTAGATTTTGACGAAATCTGGGAAAACCGAACTGCTCAACTGTTTTTAGACGCAGGATCTCGGGCTGATAAATCAGTGGATTGGAGAAGTTGCCCTGCAAAATTTGAATGAGATTGTCCGCGATCGCATCCACATCGTCTGGGTTCACTAAACAGCCGAGCTCCCCCTGATTCAAGGGATCAACGGCACCATCCTGATTGCCAGCTAGAACTGGCTTGCCACAGGCCAGGGCTTGCAGATAAACGATTCCAAAACCCTCTCCCTTACTGGGCATGGCAAAGACATCGCAAAGATTGAAATGATCTGCTAGCTCTGTTTCCGCAATAAAGCCTGGCAAGGTGACGTAATCCTGTAAACCCAGTTCCTGAATCATTGCTTCGATGGCGGATCGATTGTCCCCTTTGCCAGCCAGGATGTAATGCACATTGGGCAGATGCTGTCGAATCTGGAGGAGTGCCTGGATGATTTGCCGGTAACCTTTGTAGCTGGTTCCTCGACCTAGCCGGGTTAAGGTGAAGATCACAGGTTGATCGGGTGTCAAATGATAGCGCTCTAATAAGTAGGATGGCTTGGGACCGATATGGAATCGATCCGCTTCAAAAGTGTTGGGTAAAACCACCATGTTCCCAGGATTGGTAGGGAGCTGTTGGAGGGTACGATCGCGGGTATAGGTGCTCACCGAAACTATCCGATCGGCGCTCTGAAGGGCAGATTTTAGCAAGGGATTGGTGATATTCCAGGCTTCCAGTCCGTGAAGCACAACCCAGTAAGGGACACCTGTGAGAAGACTGCACCCGTGAAAAGCAATACTGTACAGATCAAAATGAGTGGTCAAAATCAGGGTGGGACGCTGGTGGAGAGCAAGACCCACAATTTTGGCGGCGGCCAGAAAAGCCTGGGTGTAACGTCTTCCCGGATTGGGATCCCCATGGTGGTGACCAAAATAGTGAAATTTTGTCTGGGGAAGGAATTCTAGATTTTGGACGTTGACCTGATTGGACTGATCGTACTTAAGAAAAACGTCATACTGACCTTCTGGATAAAGCTCCTGGAGAGCCTGAAGCAGGAATGCAGAATAGACTTGAATGCCACCCATGAACCCAAAAATATTGGGAAATAGCAGATAAAAGTGAGGTTGGCGCATAAACGACTGGGCGCAATTATATAGAGCAATAATATATTTTTTATCTTTGAGGCTCCTTGGCGGGAGACGGCAAGCTGAGCACATGAAAAAGCTGGAAATGTTTCATTTCCAGCTCTCCTGTGCATCATATCAAACTGGGAGTCAGACAGCTTTTACGCCCGCTCTGCCTTCCGACGGCGAGAGGCAGCAAGGAGACCGGCCATAGCACCCAGGCCGACCAACATGGTTGGTTCGGGAACGGTCGCTTTGATAATCCAGTCTTGATAGTCGTAGTAGAAATTGCCATCCCCTTTAGCTTTGAAACCACCATCTTCAAAACCAATGAACCAGGCATTGGGATCAGACACTGTGTTGAAAACTTCAGGATTTTGTTGGTCAGACTTTACAGAATACTGGAACTGGCCCTGGTCAGAGACAGCAAAGGAATCCTGTCCGACAATATCGGTACTTAACCCTAACTTGTAAGTCTTACCAGCTTTGAAGATCACGCTCTTAGAGCAGGGCTGAATGGAGGTGGGGCAGGTGCCTAACCAGTCGTTAGCATTGCTTGAACCCGGATCAGAACCCTGGCTTTCTGTAAACAGAGAAGTAAAGGTATTGCCTTCCCAAAAACCAACATGGTTTTGGTTCATTCCTTTGCTGAAGACAACGGTGAAGTTGACTTGCGTATCGGCACCAAATGAGAAAGTGCTGGATACGAAGGGGAATGGCTTAGTGCTAATGTCTTTGATGTCGGTCGTTGTGGTATCTACTGTATCCGTACCCAGAAAAGCGGCTTGCGCGGGAGTAGCCATCAAACCAACGCTAATGGCAGCAGCAAGTACAGTCAATCGCTTAAAATTCATAAATGCCTCCGTATGAATCTATAGACGAAAAGATCAGACTAAGAAAGTGATCCAGCTGAGTTTTATACGTGCCTCACAAGCTGGCTGACCAAGCCTGAAGTTCGACTGTCACCAATTAAGGGATTGCCGCAGGAACGGCAGTTAATCAGGACAGAGGAAGAGGTAGGACAGCGAATGGAAGCTTCTGAGGTTGCATGGGGACGCTGGGACCAGATTTGGGAGATGCTAGCCCTGGTCAAGTCCTGCATACTGCTGCCGGAAATCGAACTCAGGGATCGATCAAGCTAGCCTAGGAAACAGAGACTCACACTTCAGGAGAATACTCACCCAGTACATACAGGGAAAGCACTGAAACCACTATTGTGCATGAATCACAAGCTGATTTCTTTCACTGAAAACACTCTAACCTAAGCCTGTGGAATACACTGTTGCCGGTTCAGGATCTTCACTCACTCTTTAAGCTGAAAAGCTGTCTTGTGAAGATGAAGTTAGAGAAACCCTAGATGATTATAGGGTCAGGCTGGCCTGGGCTTCATTGGCTACCTGTTCAAATTCATCCTGGGCTAGGCGTTGTAGGGCTTCTCTCGCTTCATCAGGGCAGCCTAACTGACCCAGGGCTTTGGCGACTCTGTGGCGGATTTGCCAGTCTGGATGGGAAGCTAAAGGAATGAGCAGGGAAACGGCATGGACATCGCCGAGTTCTCCCAGAGATCCAATAGCGGCAGTCATGAGTAAATCACTCTCTGACTTCAGTGCATCTTCGAGTAAAGGTAAAGAGCGAAGATCACCGAGTTCTCCCAGGGCAGCAACAATACTGAATTTAACCAGCCATTCTGGAGTGGTTTGATAAAGATGCTCCAGATCTGGGAAAGCATCTGTGAGTTTTAGGGCTCCGATCGAATCGGCTGCTGCCGCCTGAACGTCTGGTTCTGGCTCGTTTAACAGACGATCTCGGAGAATGGTCATTGACTGTTGCGGATTTTGTGTACCCAGGCTGGCCAATTGACTGATGGCAGCATATCGGACTCGGACATGACTATCGTTCACCACACTTTGAATGAGCTCGAAAGCAATTCCAGGGTCAAGCTGGCGGAGCTGGTTGATACCCCGCATCCGATCGCTAAAGTCTGCAGATGCTAAAAGCTCTTGCACCGATTCAGGATTAATACTCATTTTTTTATAACTCAGAGATCCCCAAAGTTAGTCTATCGGTTCTCTAACCTGTTTTATCGGGGACTGGAGAAGATGACTTACTCCTGCAGCCATTCTTCCAGGGTATCGTAGACGGGCTCTGCCACGGAGCTGGCAGGCTGGCCTGCGGGTGATCCCAGGGATGCAGAGGATGTTTGCTGAGCCTGCATCTTATGACTGTGGGCTCGAGCAGACTCAATCAGACTTTTGAGTTTGTCTGCTGGGATTTCCAGGGTTTCCTCTTGGGCAAGACGTTCTCGTTCTGGCTCCGTTGTGACGATCGGGGAAACGAGTTCGGCCCCAGATGAGTTGGCAGAGAGAACCGATTGAGCTGGGTTGGCCAGGGGGTGTTCTTGGGTTTGGTGTGGATTCACGGGCACCTGCGCTTCTGATGTAGAGAGGGGGTCTGAAGATTGGGGAGATCGGGGGAGGGTGGCTCCAGTCAGGTCTGCTTGATCAAGATTCGTATCTTGCAATTCTGCTTCGCGCAGGTCCGCAGCCCTCAGGTTTGCTTGGGCCAGGTTTGCCCCCCTCAAATTGGCAAAGCACAAGTTAGCCCCCCGCAGATCTGCTCCTTTCAGGTTGGCATCTGTGAGATCAGCCCATCTGAGGTCAACGCCGGTCAGATTGGCTTGCTCCAGGACCGCCCCCAATAAACTGGCCTCGCGTAAATCAGCCCACCGCAAGTGAAGCCCGCTCAGGTCAACACCGATCAGATCCACTTGGACCCCAGGATTGTCACGTCTCCATCTGTTCCATCGGGCTACATCCTGTTTCAGGAGAACCAGATGTTGATAGTTTGCCATGAGTGCTTAACCCAGTCGAGAAGTAGTTGCTGCAGAGGCGGCCCTATGGTGTTCAGGTTTTATCGATAGCAGGAGTACCATTCCAAGCATCAAAAGGGATGAGAGGCAGCCTGCTTTGTCAAGCCAGAACAAACCTGATTGGGATGGCTGAACCTTTGGGTAGAGCTTCTCAGGAGGCTACAAGAGTAGTCCCAAAAAAAACGATAGGCTGCATTGTGTTTAATTTACGACCTTCGGATTCCTCTGTCCGGAAGCAGTAAAGTGTGATTGACACGTTAAAAAGCCAGACCTTATCCTAGACTAGAATCCATGAAGAAATATTTAACTCTTTTGGGGGACTTTAATGTCCTTTGACAGATGTTAACTTAACTGACTTGTGAAAAGAGAGCTTCAGGCAGGTAAAAAGTTGAAAGATATCGTAAATTTTGACACCGCTTGGATTCGTGCGAACTTGTGTAATCGTTAATCAGTCAATTGAGATTTCGTTATTTTATGAAATGCTTCTACAGCAGGAGCCTTGTGGGGAGTGAACTCGGTCGTCGTTTTATCCAATTGTTGAGAGCCAGTAGCCATATCCGAAACCTGAAAACCTGTCAGTGTTTTCAGAACCTTGACAGCGGCATTTTCTGAAGAGGTCTCAGAACGATGGTTACTGCTGAGGATTCTCAGTCCCGGTGTATGGTATGGCCTGTGGAGATTTTGACCTCTGCAGCTCTATTTTCAACGGCTTTGTTGCCTGTTTACCATGTTGACTCCCCATTTGAACATGGTGATTTGAATGAACAACTTGCCGGATTGATTGACAATTTGCAGCAATTGCATTTCGTGACAAGGAGCCTGATCAGGTCAGGCTCCTTCGTTGCCTTTTGCAGCTTGCAGAGGGCCAACCAGTCAAGAGCCGATAATCAAACTGGAGATAACTCAAGTGAAGAGATGGACGACCGATATAGACAAGCTAGTTTTTACCCATGTTGTGCTCATCGGGGTTCCTACACTTTTTTGCTATTGCCTGCGCTTGAGCGGTTCTGATCTGCTGAACTGGCATCTTGCGATCGCAACCATCTATCTCCTGAGTTCCGTCATTACGATTGTCGAGAGTACGAATGCTCTATTTCTGCGATTCGCGACGAACGAAAAACGGTTCATTGAGGGCAGGGTTGAACAATTTTTGCAACTATTTAAAGTGGCTCTAGGGGTGAGTGGGGCAAAACGTCCCCAGCCCAGGCAACCGCTACCGAAGTGCTCCTTTGTGGTCGTAGCCTATCTTCCCAATGAGCAAGACATCATCCTTGAGACGCTCAAACATATTCTGGTCAAAGTTCAGCGGCCACCAGCGGGCCTGGAGTTGATCCTGGCCTACAACACACCTGTGGATTTACCCATTGAGGATGACCTGCGTTTGCTGGCAGAGTTCCATCCAGAGTTGCGGCTGTTGAAGGTAGAGGGAAGTCGCTCCAAAGCAGAAAACCTCAATGCTGCCTTGGAGGCTGTTACGGGTGAGATTACCTGTATCCTGGATGCAGATCATCAACCCTGTCCAGATTGTTTTGTCCGGGCCTGGCGCTGGTTAGAGCGAGATTATGATGTGGTCCAGGGACGCAATGTCATCCGCAACCATCCCTATAATTTTCTGACTGAAACGATCGCCATTGAATTTGAATCTCTCTACGGGGTCAGCCACGCCGCCAAATCGTTCCTCTCTGATACCAGTATTTTTGGTGGGTCCAATGGCTACTGGCGCACGACTGTTTTAAGACGCATCCGGTTCAACCCCACGATGTTGACGGAGGATATTGATGCCTCCCTGCGCACCCTGCTCAGTGGTTACCGGATTCTGCACGATCGCAGCATTATTGCGACAGAACTCGCTCCCACGGATCTGTCGGCTTTCTGGTTTCAGCGCAAGCGCTGGGCCCATGGCTGGTTAGAAGTCAGTCTACGCTACCAGTTGCGCGTGTTGCAGTCCCGTCGATTCACCCTTTGGCAGAAGATTTATTGGACCTATTTGCTCCTGACCACTGCCAGTTTTACCCTGGTTTCCCTGCAGATCCTGCCGATTATTCTCAGTTCATTTTTGTTCCAGGGAACGATTGCTTCTGCGAACAATACGTACCTCTGGTTTAGTACGGCAATTACGTTTTTGAGTGGAGTTTACCAGGCTCTCGTGACGATGAAAATTGCCTATATCCGTTATCCTCTCCGATATTTTTTCCAGTACAGCCTCTTCGTGTTCTTTTACACGGTGCTGAAAAACATTATTTCTGTGGTGGCGGTCTATGACTATCTGCACGGACATAGTGAGTGGGTGGTGACCCCACGCAAGCGGCGGGAGTTTGTCAGTCGGCCCCGGCAGCGATCGGCAGCCCTGGCATCCGGGTCTTCCCGGCTCACCTCGACTAAGTCCTGATCTGGTGATATGGTTGATGGCTGCGATCGTCCCCGACGCCTGGGCACAACCTTCAGTCCCCTGCAATGCTATTACCTGGGCATTGACTACCAGCAGGCTTTTTCTGCCATCTGTTCCCTCGGATGGGATGTGATCCGATTGTGCGGCTACTGGTTTGAGATTGAACCCGTGGCCGATCGATACAATTTCACCGTGCTGGACTGGCTCCTGGAGGAAAGTCAGCGCTATCCAGTTGACATTGTGCTCACTGTTGGCATGAAGGCCCCTCGGTGGCCAGAATATCACTTCCCAGACTGGGTGAAGCAGGCAGCCAAGACAGACCAGACTTCCCGCCCCCTGGACCACGATCGAACCATCGCCGATCGCACCCTGAATTTCACAACTACCCTCCTGCAGCATGCCCGTCAGAGGCCAAACCTGAAATACTGGCAGGTGGAAAATGAACCGGCCATTCGCCAGCCGATTACCTCCGGACGATGGCTCAGTCCGGAGTTTGTGCGCCAGGAAACTGACCTAGTCCGGAGCCTGAGCCTGCCTGGGCAAAAAATTCTCCTCACTACCGCGATTGGGATGCCCTTCGCCCTCTCCCCTGCAGACGATCGGGCCTTTCGCCAGAGTCTGGAACAGGCGGATGCGGTGGGAATTAACGTCTATACCAAGATTGGCCTGGGCCTGGGCCTCTATCTGCAGCCCTCTCCCCTATACTGGTACCGCCTGCAGACCTGGCAGCAGGCTATGGCCCAACAGGGTCGGGAAGCCTGGATTGCGGAAGCTCAGGCTGAGCCCTGGGAGAGAAAAAAACTGGTGGCGATCGATCGCAGCAATTATCCCAGTGCTTCCCCCCATCGGACGCAAAAGCTGGTCTCCAAACTGGCCCATATGGGCTATGAGACAGTGATGCTCTGGGGGTGTGAATACTGGTACTGGCAGTGGTTACGGGGGCACCAGGCTTGGTGGAATGGAGTACGGAACCTTCTGAGAGGAGAACCAGTTAATCGCCGCCTTCCATAATTTTGGGAACTTTGAAAAAATCATCCGCCCGGTCCGGAGCCGAGTTCAGCAACGCTTCCCGATCGGGATAGGGCTTCAGATCATCGGGGCGTGTCACATTGCTCCTCTCGATCGCCCGGGTGGTGGGTGGCACGTCACGGGTATCTAGTTCGCTGAGCTGCTGGAAGTATTCCAGAATGCGACTCAACTGGGTTGTAAATTCCTCTTCTTCTGTGGGGGTAAGTTCCAGGCGGGCGAGATGGGCGACTTTACGGACTTGGTCACGATCGATCATCATAGTTTAGTGGTCATGGGTCATTAAGTTCATCCCCTCCCAGGAGGGTTGGCCCGCAGGGCCAGGGTAGGTTTGGATGCAGGGCTCAAATGATTAAAAATAAACATCCATTTTGGAACGGCCAGTATTTTTGAGCCAGTTTTGGGCTTCGATATAGTTATTGGGAGCAACGCGGATAGCCCGTTTCCAGTAGTCGGCAGCTTTGTCAAACAATTCTTCCGCTGCTTCAGCGTTACCGGTTTCTTTCTCCCGTTCCCCCTGGTAATGATAGATCACAGCCACATTGTTGAGGGCCTGGGGCATGCGAGAATTCAGCTCTAGAGATTCATGATAGAGTTCCAGGGCTCTTTCATGCTCTCCGTTGCTGGCATAAATTAGGCCCATGTTGTAAAGGATATAGCTGCGATCTAAGGGATCTTCTTCCAGCTTCAGGGCCTCATTGTAGTTTTCCAGGGCTTCGGCATATTCTCCTTCAGCTTGGGCTGACATGCCATCCCGGTAGTAGGCAAAAGCTTCCTTGGCTTGTTTATTGGCAGGCAGTAACTTAAGAATCAGATCTGCCATCACCGTAAAGCTTTTATCAATGAAGTTATCGTTGCGTTGAGATCTGGGCATAGGAATTTTTGCAAATTTTGGGTGCTATGTTGCCTGACTGTGGGCGTTGCCTGGAACGCCACTGCCGATCTGTCCGGGTAGGCTCAACCTTTAATTTAGCGCTTCTGGGGCGCTCATTCACAATTATTCAGGTGATCTCCATTCGGCCAAGGGGCGATCGACCGCACTGGCAAATTCAATCGGGACCAGCAACACAGACCATTCCGAGACTTTATGGGTGGGTGGATCGGCCTGAGCATAGAGAAACTTGCCACTGAAGTCGGGCTTGCCCAGAATCAGGCGGTGGGTCTTTGGGGTGCTAAGGCTGACCGTGATAGTGGCCAGGGGTTGGTTGAGGCCAAATTCTGCGAGGCGAGCTGTTGGGACTGTCAGGGTTGTCTGGGTCTTGCCTGTAGCTAGAAGATTGAGCAGATAGGCGATCGAGGCTTCATCTGCTGCTCCTGCCTGGGGTTTTTCCATGTACCAAGTGTTTGCACGGGTTGTCTTTCCTTTGGCGAAGGACAGAACACGCTCGCCCCTCTGGATCTGGAACGACTGGATCTGATCTTCCTGAAATGTAAAGATCAGGGTGTCTTGGGGCTGGGGGGTGTCTTGGGCAGTAGGGGGCCGATTCTGCCTGTCCGCCCAGTAGAACCCGCCGCTCAAAAGCACCGCCATAACCAGCAATGCGATCGTGGTGTTTTGAAGTTTCATTCCTCCAGATTAGCGAATGATCCAGAGGTTAGCGGCAGGATAGACCATACCTAGACAAATTATCGATTGCGCCAGCACAAACTCAAAAGACATTTGCGAAAATAGGGTTTGGGATGTGCCTGGTCCGCACGGGAATTAAACATTTTATGACAGAAAGAATTCGCCCGGTGAAGCCGGAAGTGATGAGTCCGGCGGGCTATTGGCCCCAGTTACAGGCCGCGATCGAAGCGGGTGCGGATGCAGTTTATTTTGGGCTGCATCACTTTACAGCCAGGGCCAAGGTGGGGTTCTCCCTGGAGGAGTTGCCAGCGGTGATGCGAACCTTGCACCAGCGAGGCGTCAAAGGCTATATCACCTTCAACACCCTGGTCTTTGATGCGGAACTGGAGGCTGCAGCAAGAACCCTGGCGACGATCGCGACAGCAGATGTGGATGCAGTGATTGTGCAGGATGTGGGGATTGCTCAACTGGTGCGACAAATTGCTCCGGACCTACCGGTGCATGGCAGTACCCAGATGAGTATCACCAGTGCTGAAGGGGTGTGGCTGGCCCAACAGTTTGGGGTGAGTCGAGTGGTGCTGGCCCGGGAATTGTCTCTGAAGGACATTCGCACCATTCGCACCCAGACGGACTGTGACCTGGAGATCTTTGTCCATGGGGCATTATGCGTCTCTTATTCCGGACAATGCTTCTCCTCAGAGGCCTGGGGCGGACGCAGTGCCAACCGGGGCCAATGTGCCCAGGCCTGTCGCCTGCCCTATGATCTCTTGGTGGATGGGCAGAAGCAACCTTTGGGAGATGCCCGCTATCTGCTGTCTCCAGGTGATTTGTATGCCCTGCATCAGGTTCCGGAGATCATCCAAAGTGGGATTTCTACCTTAAAAATTGAAGGTCGCTACAAGGATGCGGATTATGTGGCCCTGACAACACGGGCTTATCGGCAGGCGGTAGATGAAGCCTGGGCAGGATTGCCGTTGAGTTTGAGCCGTCAGGAAGAATTGCAACTGGAGCAGGTGTACTCCAGAGGGTTGGGTCCCTACTTTGTGACCGGAACCAATCATCAGGCAGTGGTGGGGGGGCGATCGCCCCGTCACCGGGGTGTCCTGATGGGCCGGGTGCTGCGGGTTGCTGCCGATAGGGTGACGATCGCTCCGTCACCGATGCCACCAGAGATGGGGCTGAAGGCCGGGGATGGGGTCGTGTTCGATGCAGCGGACTGGCGCAGCCCGGGACTGGCGGAGGAAGGGGGACGGCTTTATCAGGTGATTCCGGTAGCCAAGGCCAGTCTGGAACTGCGGTTTGCCAACGGGGCGATCAACTTTGCCCGGATTCGTTCGGGGGATTGGGTCTGGCGCACCCATGATCCGAATCTGGATCAGGTGGTGCGACCCTTTGTGGCCGCTAAAACCCCTGTAGCTAGACAACCCGTACAGGTGCGGGTGGTGGCCCAGACCGGGGAACCCTTGAAGTTATGGTGGGAGCTGATTAACCAGCCCCAGATCCAGGTGGTGGTGCAATCTCCAGAACCCTTGATGCCTGCCCAAAATCGGTCCCTCACTCCGGAGTTCCTGCAGGAGCAACTGGGTCGCCTGGGCAATACTCCCTATGAACTGACCAGGGTGGAACTGGAGATGCAGGGCCAGCCTTTTGCCGCCAGTTCTCTGTTGAACCAGTTGCGACGGCAAGCGATCGAGCAATTGATCGATCAACAGAGTCAGAACCGAACCAGATGGGTCAATCACCCTTCCGCTACCCTGGAAGCTGTCCTGGCCCAGATTCAGCGACAGGACACAATCTCGTCCGATGAATACCATCTGCACCTGCTCGTCCGTACTCCGGAGCAGTTAGAGGCAGCCCTGGCAGAGCGGCCCGCCAGCATCACCCTGGATTACCTGGAACTGTATGGCCTGCGTCCAGATGTGGAGCGGGTTCGATCTGCCGAGATTACGGTTCGGGTGGCCAGTCCCCGGATTCTCAAGCCTAATGAGCAGCGGATCCTGCGGTTTCTGCTCAGCCTGGATTGCGCCCTTCTGGTGCGATCGGGCGGTCTGCTTCAGGCGCTGCAATCAGAAGCCCATCCTCCCCTGATCGGGGATTTCAGTCTGAATGCCGCTAATGTTCTCTCGGCAGCTACCTTCCTGGAACTGGGTTTGGACCAGATTACTCCCACTCACGATCTGAATGCCGCCCAGGTGAAGACCCTGGCCCATTACCTCGGTCCGGACCGACTGGAAGTGATTGCCTATCAGCACCTGCCGGTGTTTCATACCGAACATTGTGTCTTTTGTCGCTTCCTGTCCGAGGGCAGCAGTTATAAGGATTGCGGTCATCCCTGTGAACAGCATCGGGTGGCCCTGCGGGATAGTCAGGGACGAACCCATCCAGTGATGGCGGATGTGGGCTGCCGCAACACCGTGTTTGGAGCGGAAGCGCAAGAGGCCAGTCGGCATCTGGATTCCTGGCGGAATGCGGGACTGCGTCATTTCCGCCTAGAGTTTGCCCATGAGACAGCAGAGCAGGTGAGCCAGATCAGCCGGGTGTTCCGGGAAACCCTGCAGGGACAGCGATCGTCCGCTGACCTGACCCGTCGCCTGCAACGTCTCGCCCCCCAGGGCACGACCCAGGGCAGCCTTTACATCCCCTCAAAGGCGCTGGATGAATATAGCTTTGGCCAGAAGGCTGAGGACCATTCCAACGGGGCAATTGCCGAGTTTAGGCAGGCTTTCTGACTTACCTTCGCCAAGCTTTGCAGGGCTAGGGCTATACTAGCGCCGCTGCCACCAGACGATCGCGGCAGTGCTAAACCCCAACAGGGGCAAGACCCCCAGCACCAGCAGGTATAACAGGCTGGTCTGGCCCCAGGTTAGGACAATGCGGCGGTTCTTCACGTCCTTGGGACTGATCGAAAGCACTGGGTCATCCCGTTTGCTCAGCCAGCTTACGGCATTAAGAAACAGATCGCCATTCACATATTGGCCAAACAGGCCATCGGCGGCGAAGCTGGAATTGCCAATCACCACTATGCGGGCTTCGGGGGCTTGGGTAGGTCCCCGATCGGCAGTGACGTTCCAGGGTAACGCCCCGGCTGGGACTGGAGTGCTTCCTGGCCGGGGCGTTGGGGCAGGGGTAGCCGTCTGTTGTGGAGATGGAACCAGGACGCTAGCTGGACGGCTCAAAGCCACGCCCAGCAGTAGGGGACCGGGCCGATCGCCTGCCTGAGGATTCAACTCTAGTTTGGGATTTTTCAAGTCGCTTTCCGCCCAGGTTTGTTCTCCCGTAATCAGCAGAGGAATTTGTTGTACCTCTGGTACTGGCGTCAGTTCTAGGGGACGGGCAAAGGGGTAAATTGAGAAACTATTACGGAAGGCTTTGGTAATGGGGTGATCCCCATACTGGTTAATCACCGAGGCCGCTGGACCAAACCCGGCTGCCTGCTGGCGCGAGGCGTTTACGGCCAGCCGATCGTCCAGGATCACGCCCCAGGTTTTGAGCAAAGGGTCGAGTTTGACATTGGCTTTGGGGTCCAACAACAGGAGCAGGCTACCCCCCCGATCCAGATAAGCCTCTAGAGCTTTTACCTCTCCCGTTTGCAGGGGCTGGGATGGGCCTGCCACGACGACCACTGCGGCTTCCCTGGGCACCTGAGGTTGTTGTGCCAGGTTCAGGAGTTCAACGGTCAGGTTTTTTTCTGCTAACAGGGCAGCCGCCTGGGAATACCCCCCTTGGCCCGGTTGGGGTTGGGCCTCCCCATGGCCCTGTAGAAAATAGACTTTGGTGGTGGTATCGGTGGCAATCTGCTCCATCTGATTGGTTAACCGACCTTCAGACAGGGGTTCCATGCGGAGGCTCTGGACAAATTGCTTTCGCGCCCCCGATTGTAGGTAGACCCCTTCATTCGCTTGCTCATTCAGTTCAAACTCGGCTGCCATCTGGGGCTGGGCTTGAGGATTGACGAATGTGAAGCTGAAGCGGTTTGCCCTGTCCTGCCGATCGTATTCTTCCAGCAAAGCCCGGACCCTGGGATCGGGTTCTGATCCGAAGACGACCACCTTGACCGGGCGTTTCAGCCGCTGCAGGACCTGAATTGATTGGGGGGCTAGGGTGAAAACCTTGCTCTCTGTCAGGTCTACCCGCATCGGAAACCTGACTGCCAGGCTATTCACCAGCCCCAGAATCACCAGAAGTGCCAGAGTGGCGACGATCGCATTCGTCCCTGCCAGAGTGGAACGACGACCCCAGAATTGCGGCGAGGCCATTGTTTGCAGTACCAGCCAGAGGGTCACGATCGTCCCTCCCCCCAGCATCAGCCCGATCGGAATCGCTCCCCAACTACCAGCCACTAATCCTGCCGAGCCTCCCATCACCAGCAAACAGGGACCTAGCCAGAAGAGAACAGTCAGGTATTTTCGGTACTTCAGCAGGAGTTTCATTGTGTCATTTGTCAGGGGTTATTTCATCAGATCCCCTCCGGGGAGGGGGGCTCCCAGGGTCGGGGTGGGTGATTGGCATTAGGATCGCTGGAAGCGTAGGGCCTCGATCGACTGAGCGGTCAGGAATAGACCCAGCAGAATGTAACTGGCGAAGAGGATCAAGCTACTGCTGTCTACGATCCCTTGGACCAGGTTGGTATAGTGCCGGAGCAGGGAAAGGTGGCCCAGCAGATTGCCCAGAGGCCCCGTCAGGCCCTTGGAGAGACCGTCCAGTACCCAGAGAAACAGAACCAGAGCGAAGCTGAGGATGGCGGCCAGAATGGTACTTTCGGTCAGGGATGAAATAAACATACCCAGGGAGAGAATGCCCGTGGCCATCAGCATCAATCCGGCATGACCGGTGATCAGGGTAGTCATGGGAAAGGCCGGAGTCGAGGCACTCAGAACGATCGTTTCATAGACCATCAGGGGCAGAATCAGGGTGAAGAAAAAAGTGGTCACCCCTAGGAGTTTGCCCAGAGCTACGGCCCAGTTGGCGATCGGAGAGGTGGCCAGAAGCTCCAGGGTGCCACGCTTCCGTTCTTCGGCGTACAGACCCATGGAGAGGATGGGCAGAATGAACAGGGAGAGAAAACCCATCACCCCCAGGAAGTCTTGCAGGATAATAAAGGGCATATCGGTGGGGCGGCCCTGCAAACTACTGTCTACGGCCAGGGCAAAGGCTCCCCGCAGCACAATCAGGAAAAAGAAGCCTGCCAGGAGCCAGAAGATCCCAGCAACTCCGTAGGCCAGGGGGGAAGCAAAGTAGCTCTGGAGTTCCTTCTGATAGATGGCCACAATGCTGTTGATCATTCGTCTCATCTAAGTGGCCTCCTCGATAGATGCTGTAGATTCTGCCGACGACAGATCATGATAGGCATCTGAGTTGTCCGATGCCAGGGACTCTGTCAGGGTCTGTTCTGCCATTGTCAGCTCTAGGAAGACATCCTCCAGGCTGAGCCGGGTCCGTTTCATCTCATACAGACCCAGATTTGCCCCGACGATCGCCGCAGCCAGTTCTCGACCCATCTCCTGACCATTCTCCAGCCTGACATGCACGACACAGCGATCGGGCAGGGTCGTGTCTGAGGCGGCCTCGACCTGGGTAACAGCAGGAACGGTCTGCAGGGCTTGCCGGATGGCCGAGAAGGAGCCTTCGATCTCCAGTTCATAACCGATGCCGCCCGCCAGTTCCGCCGTCAGTCGATCGGGGCTGTTCGTGGCGACAATTTCTCCTCGGTTGATGATGGCGACCCGATTACAGGTCATGCTGGCTTCGGGCAAAATGTGGGTCGAGAGGATGACGGTATGATCGCCTGCCAGACTTTTGATCAGCTTGCGAACTTCAATAATTTGTCGGGGATCAAGCCCCACCGTGGGTTCGTCCAGAATGATGGCGGGAGGATCGTGGACGATCGCCTGGGCAATGCCCACCCGTTGCCGGTATCCCTTGGAGAGTTTGCGAATCAAGACCTGGCGCTTGTCCAATAGGCCGCAACGCTGCAGGGCAGTTTCGACTCGCTGGGGGCGATCGCCCGCACTGACTCCCTTAAGTCGGGCGACAAAGTGCAGAAATCCTTCGACGCTCATCTCCAGATATAGGGGCGGAACTTCTGGCAAATAACCAATCCGCTGGCGCACTGCTAGAGACTGTTCATGGACGTCGTAACCGGCAATCCGGGCGGTGCCGCTACTGGCGGGTAGATAACCGGCCAGAATGCGCATGGTTGTGGTTTTGCCAGCTCCATTCGGACCCAAAAAACCGAGGATTTCCCCCCGTTCTACTGCAAAGGTGACATCCCGAATGGCTGTCGTTGAGCCGTAGATTTTGCTTAAATGTTCGACTTCGATCATTCCGAATCAGGGTATCGCACTCACCGGGATCTATCATATCGATCCCATGCCCCCTTGATGGGGAAATGGAACAGATGCTTGCGGTGGGAATGGTCTCTAATGCTTTTCAATGGACAAACGAAAGCCCCCAACCACCGGGTTGAGGGGTAATTCCTGAAGACAAAAATTTGCCTTACTGGTTCAACGTGAAATCTTGGGAATGGTTATTCTACGGCGTTGAGGGAGTGCTGGGGCTTAAAGGCTGGCTGGGGTTGGGAGACATAGGGGTGCTGCCTGGGTTCGGGATGGCTGGATTAGCACTTGGCTCAGACGATCGGCTCCCACCTTGGGGATTGCTGATATCTGAGGAATCTGGATACTGATTTGCGGGAACACTGCCAGGTAGTTGATTCCCGCTACCTGGGGTAAAGATATTGCCTCTCCCAGGGGTCATATCAGATCCGTTAGGAATCCGATTGCCAGTTCTGGGAGCATTACTGTCCTGGGTCAGGGCGCGATAGCGCTCGAGCGTAGACGGACCTAAGGCTAGGGCATTAATCCGGGATTGCAGTTTGGGGGGAATCATCACCCGATCGATAACCTGGATGACGCCATTACTGGCCTGAATATCTGGTTTGATTACAGAAGCATCATTAACCATGACCGTTGCGGTAGCGGAGGAATCTCCTGGCCGTATGGTCAGCATGGCACCGTTACTAGTCTTCAACTCACCAGTACGAATATCGGTGGCCATGTAAGACCGGGGGACGACGTGGTAAGACAAAAGTTGGAGCAGTAGGTCCCGATTTTCCGGCTGCACCAGGGCCTTGACCACACCTGCAGGGAGTTCAGCAAAGGCCTGATCGGTAGGAGCAAAGACAGTATAGGAGCCATTGCTGTCCAACATGGAGACAAAACCACCCGATTGTCCCTGATCAGCAACCGGTAAAAGGGCGTTCAGTATGGTGAACGAGTTGCTGCGCTTCAGGATCTGGGAAATGGTCTGCGGTTGATCAGAAACCGGCACCATGATTTCAGTCGTGTAATTGCGTTGAACTGGAGCATAGGGGGGCTCCTGGAAAATGGTGGGGTTGGGGTTCAACTGGGCTGAGACAGGTAGCCCCGCCCCCAGAGTTAGGCCAAGAATTCCGGCAAACCCTGTGATTGACTTGAACGAATACTTCATACCTTGCTCCTGCAACTGCATGGGAAGAACAGAAAAGTTTTGCATCACATCGTCAAGCTATCGAAAGTTGAGCGAGTCTTGCCTCCATCAATTGGAAGAAGGTCGGGATGCATGATTCGTCGAACGGCGTAGGCCGAGGGGATGAAAAATTGCCACCAAAAAACGGCCATCCTACTGGAAAGCCGTCTTCAATTCATCCTGGGTTGGGTCTGGTTGATTCCCTTACAGTTTTGCTTCCAGAGACTTCAGATATTCGGTATTGACACCGGACTCGCGAGTCAGAGAAACCTTGCCGGTACGGGCAATTTCCCGAATACCAAACTTGGTTAATACCTGAACGATCGCCACCATTTTGCCGGGATCGCCAACGACTTCCAGGGTCAAAGAATCTTCGGCGACATCCACCACCCGGGCTCGAAAAATTTGCGCCAGTTCCAGCACTTCAGACCGGGTTGCCGTGTTGGCGTTCACCTTCATCAGCATCAGTTCCCGCTCTACGCAGGGCACATTCGTCACGTCCTGGACCTTGAGCACGTTGATCAGTTTGTAGAGCTGCTTGGTGATCTGCTCAATGATGCGATCGTCTCCAGGGACAACCATGGTAATCCGTGAAATCCCCATTTGCTCAGCCGGTCCCACAGCCAGACTTTCGATGTTGAAACCACGGCGGGCAAACAGGCCAGCGATCCGGGTGAGCACCCCGGCCTCATCTTCTACCAGGACGGAAAGGGTGTGTTTCATGGCGATGTCAGCAATTCGGTTAAACTTCAATCTTATCTTGCTCTGGAGAGTCCACCAAGTCTCTGGACCAGGATTTTATCCATTCCAGAATTGCTTGGTTCACAGGCTCTGGACATTCATCATGGGGACAATGGCCACAGTCTTCCAGCTCAATCAGAGTTAAGCGTGGATTGTACTGGATGAATTGTTGGGGCCGGGCCAGGGGATAGGGGACCATCCGATCCTGTTTGCCCCAGATCAGTAAAATGGGGATGGTCAGGGTGGGCAGCAGGAGTCGGGCGCTGAGGCCCGGTTCTGGCAGACTCATTCCTTTGAAGATGGCTGCGAAAGCCCCAACCGCTCCCCGATCTTGAGCAGGACCGACCAGAATCTCCACCAGTTCATCGGTGACAGCCTCTGGATTGGCATAGGCGACACCAGCCCATTGCCGCACAAATCCGGGACGGCGAACGACGTAGAAAGCGGGCATCAGCAGGGCAGCCACAACTTTTTTGGTAAGCATGACCAGAGGACGCAGGGGGGCGGGCACCAGATCGGCCTCCAGATGCGGGTCAGGCAAACTCATCATAACAATACCCTGAACCATCTCTGGATGGGCGGCTGCTGCTGCCATGCAGACCAGAGAACCGATCGAATTCCCCACCAGGACGACGGGTTTTCTAATCAACGTTTGCCAGAAATCATAGATTTGGTCCACCCAGAGGCTGACGTTGTAGGTTGTGATCGGTTTCTCTGTGGCCCCAAAGCCCAGCATATCCAGAGCATAGACCGCATGGGACTGGCCTAATTCCGTAATGTTGTGACGCCAGTGACCGATCGAGGCCCCGAATCCATGCAGCAAAATGAGTGGGGGAGTCTCGATCGGGGTCTGGGGGTCGCGCAGAAAGGTGTAGCGGGTTTGCCAGCCACGCCAGACCCAATCCCGCTGGTTGCCGACCCGTTGTTGCCAGGGTAAACAAGGTTCTGTCTCTATCTTCATAGGGGATTCTGCTCAGCCCGCACCGTTTAACTCTATGATATAGACCGGGATATGACTCAAAAAATAGCCTTAGAGCTCTTCCCTTGGATTATCTTCTAACCTTGTTTCCTGCTCTGGAGGTACGGCAATGAGCACCACAGAACCTGCTAAACCCAGCAGCCGTAGAAGTCGGCCCAGAACGAGTCAGGTAACCCATGGAACTGAGACAGTCGATGTTTCCAGTACTCCTGTTGATCCGGCAGTTGCTGTCCCTGCGGAAACTCCGGTTGAGATTGAGACAGGCCAGCATCCTGATGCGGGTGAACCGATCGAAGTTCCCTATGAACCTGCTCCGCTGCCGTCCCTGCAGATGAAAGAGTCAGAGCCGCCAGTAGAGAAGGCGGGGGGGTTAGTCGCAGCACCACCCGCTCACCTCGCGACGACACCGCTGCCGGGGAATCGCCCGATTACCCCCAGCAAGCTACAATTTCGCTACTCCCGCGATTTGCCCCATCGTCCGGTGGCTATCAGTCCGACCCCAATTCGCCATTCTGAGACCCTACCCGGGAATCGCCCGGTCGGTCCGGGAGCGTTAAAGGAGTTCTATACCGGATCTTTGCCGGGGAATCGCCCGATCGTTCCGACGAACAAAAGTACGGAAACGGAAGAGATGATTGGTTATCTAGACTAATATCTGGATTAAGGTAAATTCCATGAACCAGCCATTTTTCCTGACTGTATTGAAAAGCCAAAAGTTAGCTGCGGCGATCTCCCTGGGGTTAATTGTGGCTGCCTGTAATCAGGCTCAGGAGCCATCCCCGACCTCTTCCGTTCCTACTCCCCTGGCTTCAGAACCATCCTCTGCCTCGCCTGGTGCTACTCCCCCAGCAGTTTCGTCGATGGTTAGCGCTGCCGCTGAACGGGAGGCAACGGTTTACATGGGCAGTATGGCCAGGGCGCAGCAAGCGTTTTATCTGGAACAAGCAAAATTTGCGGCGACGATTAAAGATTTGCTGGTGGGGATTCCTGAAGCTACAGAGAACTACCAGTACCAGATTGTGTCTGCTGCTCCCACCCAGGTCCAGATGACCGCCATCCCGAAAAAGGATGGCCTCAAGAGTTTTCTGGCTGCTGTTTTTATTGTGGGTAAAGGAGCGGAGGGTTTGCCCCAGGCGATTACCTGTGGGACGGATCAGCCTTCCAAAACCCCGCCAGGGATGCCTGCTGCTCCCAAGGCTGCGACTGAGGCCCTCAAGTGTCCAGCAGGGTCTTCGATCGCAAAGTAACGATCTGGGATCAAACACCAAAAATGTCGAGCTGCTCTGCTGGTTCCCCTACGGAATGACCCTGGTGGGTGGGTTTGGTCGATAAGCTGCCCTCCGATCGGCTTCCCTTCCGCAGGCCGACAGCAATTTTGGAATGTTTTTCAATCTGGCCCAGCACCTGTTTCGCCCGCTGAATTACAGCCGGGGGCAGGCCAGCCAGACGCCCCACTTCGATGCCGTAGGAGCGATCGGCCCCACCGGGACGAACCTGGTGCAGGAACACGATCCGATCAGGGAGTTCTTTGACCACCACCTGATAGTTGGCCACATTTGGCAAAATGGAGGCCAGTTCATTGAGCTCATGGTAATGGGTGGCAAAAATCGTGTAGGCTTTGATCTCTGTGGCCAGATGCTCGGCGACGGCCCAGGCGATCGACAACCCATCGAAGGTTGCGGTGCCTCGACCAATCTCGTCCAGGAGGACCAGGGATCGATCAGTGGCATGGTTCAGAATATTCGCCGTTTCATTCATCTCGACCATGAAGGTAGATTGACCCGTGGCCAGGTCATCCACGGCCCCGACGCGGGTAAAAATGCGATCGCAAATCCCCAGAATGGCTGCCTGGGCTGGGATGAAACTACCGATCTGGGCCATGAGCTGAATCAGCCCCACCTGCCGCAGGTAACAACTCTTGCCACTGGCGTTTGGTCCTGTCAGCACGATCAGGTCTGGGGTCAGGGTAGACCCATCGGCCTCGGTTCCCCAGGCTCCAGCTCCTAACTCCACCGAATTGGGGACGAAAAAACCAGCGGGTAAGGACTGTTCCACCACGGGATGCCGCCCTTCCAGAATTTGCACGGTTCGCTCAGGGGTGATGACGGGACGGCAGTAACCCTGGTAAATGGCTAACTCTGCCAGGCCACCCAGGACATCTGCGGCTGCGATCGATCGGGCCACCTGACGAATCTGTTCAGCCTGTTCTCCAGCTTGGGATCTCAACTCGACGAACAGATCGAATTCCATCTGGTGGGCGGCATTCTGGGCATTGAATACCTCCGTTTCCTTCTCTTTCAATGCTGGGGTGATGTAGCGCTCCTCATTCGTCAGGGTCTGTTTGCGAATGTAATCTGCCGGGGCTTTTTCCGACTTTCCCCGTGAAATGCTGATGTAATACCCAAAGGTCTTGTTGTAACTGACCTTTAAGGTTTGAATGCCAGTGCGCTGTTTTTCAGCCTCTTCCAGATCCCGAATCCACTGGATGTCATGGCTGATTTGGCGGCGGAGGCTGTCCAGCTCCAGGTTAACGCCTTCCCGAATCAGCCCGCCTTCAGTCAGGGTCACGGGTGGGCTATCCACTAGATGGCGATGTAATTTTCGACCTAACGCTTCCAGTCGAGGGGGAACCTGTTGCAGAGCTTGGAGGTAGGGGGATTGGGCCGATTCGACGATCTGAGCCAGTTCTGGCAGGCGGCTGAGGGAGTCTGCCAGGGCCACCAGATCGCGGGCACTGGCCGTCCCAGAACCAGTACGTCCGGCCAATCGTTCCAGATCATAAATTTGGCCCAGAAGTTGCTGCAGAGCCTGCCGCAATCCCCCGTGGTCAACCAGTTCCTGAATTGTTTCCTGGCGGGCCTGAATTTCATCAATGTCCAGCAAGGGTTGTAACAGCCAGCGACGGAGAGCCCGCCCCCCCATGGCTGTTGCGGTTCGGTCTAGGGCCCACAGAAGTGAGCCATGAAAGGTGCCATCCCGAACTGTTTGGGTGATTTCCAGGTTGCGCCGGGTCTGGTGGTCGATCGTCAGATAGTCCGTCAGGGTATAGGTGCGTGGGAGTTGAAGGGGGACGGACCGATCCTTCTGGGTGTCTTCCAGGTACTCCAGTAGCCCCCCCGCAGCTCGGATGGCCAGGGGCAAATGTTCGCATCCCAATCCTTCTAGCGATCGGACTCGAAAGGTTTCCAATAAACGCTGGCGAGCTTCTCCCTGGCTGAAGGGCAGTTGAGATCTCAGGGTGTAGCAAAATTGCACGGGGAGACAATCTGGCAGTTGTTCGGATGGTTCACCGGGGCGGAGTAACCCTATTAGGTCGGGCGCATGGGTAGGAAATAAAACTTCTGAAGGTTGTAACCGCATCAGTTCCTGGGTTAATTGTTCCAGGGGACTGGCTTGAGTCGTGAAAAACTCACCCGTGGAGATATCCGCATAGGCTAATCCCCAGTGGGGACCAGCGATCACCAGCGCTGCCAGAAAATTGTTGCGACGGGCAGTCAACATGCCCTCTTCCAGCACTGTGCCGGGGGTGATGACGCGGGTGACTTCCCTGCGGACGAGGCCCTGAGCCAGAGCCGGATCTTCCACCTGATCGCAGATGGCGATCGCATATCCCTTTTCAACGAGCAGGGTGCAGTAGCGTTCCAGGGCATGATGGGGGATGCCAGCCATAAAGGCCCGCCCCAGTTCCTTGCCAGACTCTTTCCCAGTTAAGACCAGTTCCAGCTCTCGGGCGATCGTCACCGCATCCTGAAAAAAGCTTTCAAAGAAATCTCCCACCCGGTAGAGCAGTAGGGCCTGGGGATAGCGGTCTTTCATCTCCACATAATGACGCATCATCGGCGTCAGGAGATCCCGATCGACCAGTCGGTGGTCAGCCATCCGATCTTTATTCTTAACCAGCCGCTCCGGAATGCCCTCCGTTGGATCTGGGGTTGCAGATGAGACATCAGCCATAGAAACAGAGCCTTACCAATCTCTTTCAGACTCTATCGCAACGGAACTCAGGACGCTGCCATTTCAGGGACATTCACTAAACTTTGAACGACCTGCCTAATTTCATTGATCGCCTGGAGCTGATAATCACCGGTTTCCTGGAATTGAGCCAGCATCCCATTAATCCCTTCCAGCCTTTGACGCAAATCAGTGGTATTGTCCTGGGCAGGCTGAAGTAAGTCCTGGTAGACGTTAACCCGACCTCCGATTTCAGCCACACTGCGGAGCTGACCTTTCAGATTCTCCTCCAGATGCTTCAAATGCTGGCGCTGACTGTCTTGATGGCTGCTTTGCTGGGCGATCGTATCCTGGAGTTGCTGAATCATGGTCTGGATTTGGCCGATCTCAGTTTCCAGATGTTGTAACCGTTCTGTTTGTTGCTGGCGCTGGGCTGCTACAACGGCCAGTACTGGTTCTAAATCAATCTGCAGTTCGGGACCGCCCTCAACCGCATAACCCTGGCGTCGTTGTAAGCCAGCTTGATACTGTTTTAATTCGGCTTCGATTTGCTTCAGCAGTTTGATCTGAGGGTCTAGCGTTTCCTTCAGCATCTCATAGCCTTCGCTTGCGTCATTCAGATCAGCCTGCAGACTGAGCCGATCGTATTCACTGGCCTGCTGGATCTGAGTTTTCAGATCTTCCACCTCTTGCTGCTTCGCTTCCAGCTCTTCCATCTGTTCACTGACCAGGGCAGACTTCTTTTCAAAGTCTTGGCGCATTTCTTCCACCTTTGCCTGCAACTGCTCTAGAGGCATATGCTCCAGTTCTTCATTCGTAACCGGCTCACCCGCTAGATGGCGAAGCTGTTGTTGCAAGGTATCCAGTTTCTGACGTTGGGACTCCAGGTGCTGGATTTGCTCTTGTAGAGCGGTGAACAATGTTTGTTGGGCTTTTAACTCGGAGCGGGCGTTTTCCAGACTATCCTGAGCCTGATGCCACTCCTGCCATTGTCGTTGCACTTCCTGAGTTTGTCGATCTAGCTCATCCTGCATCTGTTGGGTTGCAGCTCGATGCTGGCTTAACCGTTGCCAGTGGTCATCCAGAATGGTCTGCTGCCGACTGACCATTTCTAACCCATAGTTGACCTGCTCCCGGACCGACTCTGTCGGTGCCACGACTGAAGCAAGGCGGTTCAACGTATCTTGGATTCGCCGAGCTTGCTCATCATCCAGAGAAGATTTACCCTGCAGTTCAGATTTCAGCTCATCAAACCGGCGCTTCTCCCCTTCCAGATGAGCCCAGGCACCTTCCAGGTCCTGCTTCTGCCGTTCCATTTCTTCTCGCAGTCGAGAGGCTTCCTCCATGCCACTTTCGACTTGCTGACGCTGTTGGTCGAGCCGCTCAAAGTCTGCCTCCATCTGCCGGAGCTCTTCGACGCGAGCTTCCATCTCCATTTCCCGCCGGTTCAGTTCCTGGCTTTGATAGGTCAGGGATTGCTTCCATTGCTCTATCTCTTCCTCTTGAGCCTTAAATTTCTCCTGACCCCGCGAGAAGTTCTGCAGGATGCTGACTAACTGTCGCCCTGCTTCCTGAACTCTTTGCACCTGCTTATTAGCCGTCAAATCCGCCAAGACCAGAGCACCCGCATTAAAGTTAGCAGCTTCCTCAGACGGAACTACTTCTTCCCCGGGCACAGAAGCCCAGTTTTGTTCCGACTTCTGACAAGCCAACAGCTTCAGCTTGGTCTTGCCCTTGCCCACAAATGCAGTCTCTTTTTGTACTTCCGCCAGATACAGCACGCCGATAGTCCCCTTCTGTCTCTATGCCCAATCTCTAACGCAGATCTCTATCTTTAACGGTCCAGCTTGCTATACAAAATCTAGTCTAGGCAAATAATTCTGGCTGGACAATACTACTGTAGCCTCTGTCGCCTCAACTCTCTGTTAAATCTCTGGTAAGTCTCAAGCTCTGTAGTTTTAAGTGTAGTGGTTTAAAAACAACCTGGCCTCGATCCAGCCAACTTTAACTGAAATTCACTCTGCTGATATTAACAATCTACCCTTGATTCTGTAAGCCCTGAGTGCAATATGCGCTGACGGCAATACCATTCGAACGGTTTCGATGATTGCCTTCGATGGATGATTGTCTTCGATGGATGATTGTCTTCGATAATTGACTGTGATACCCTACGTTGACTTGCTTGTGGACTGGCCTTAATTAATTGATTACGGACTAAATCCGATTGCGGACCAAATCTGATTGCGGACTAAATCCGATTGCGGACTAAATCCTAATAAAGTTTCAGCCTTCACTGACCTGCCCTTTTCAAGCTTGCCCTTTCCAACTCTTTCCAAATTGTATACGGAGTTAAAACTTCAGGCGGTGATCCGAACGCTGAAGCTCCAGGAAAATCATTAGGGCAGGTTCTGTAGAGGAGTTGATTCAGAGTCACTCAGGGCTAATCTAAAAAGTATAGATTAGAATAGTTCAGACTGCACAGGTTTGACTATAATTTGGCATTCCTTCTGGGACCAGGTCCTGCACTTATACTCCATGGTTGTTTCAGACATGGTTGTTTCAGAAAATGGTTGTCTCACAAAACTGATCCCGGAGAATGACTATGAAGCTGGAGGGCTGGGTCGCCCTTGCTAAACCCGTCTAAGATAACTCTGTTCGAGTCAAGGATGGCGAACAACCTTGCACGAAAATATCTCACTCAGGGAATGATGAGTGAAAGCCATAGATGAAAGTTGCTTGAGGCAAGCTCAGGAAAGATCTCTAGAAGTAAGGAGAAAGTTAAGGATAACGATTCAAGATTTATGAAACTAAAGATCTCTGAAGCGTAATCCAGGCTTCGCTAAAAGATGAGGCTACTGATGGATGACACTACTTTAACCGCATGCAAGGGAAATTAAGCGAGATTGATATTCGCAGTATCCTGCAACTCATTGAGTTGGGGCAGAGAACAGGGGAGCTATTTGTTGAATCCTATGGCTCACAGGTTAGTAGTGTGGGAGTGGGCTCGAAGGAGGGGCGGAGCTTAGCCAGGGTATCTCGAGACCAATCCTGGTTTGTTTTTTTCTCTAATGGTCAAATTATTTATGCTGCAGAAGCGACAGGTCACCTCTCTCGTCTGAAGGATCATCTGCGTCGCTATAAGCTAGACTCGGCACTGGATGAGATTAGGGCCTCCACGATCGCAGCCACGAATGCACCAGAGTACGGCTACCTGTGGGCCCTTCTAGAAAACCACCTGTTGACGCCAGCTCAGGGACGTACCATTGTCCAGAGTATGGTTCATGAAACTCTGTTTGACCTGCTGACTCTCCACCAGGGCTCCTTTATTTTTGAAATTGGATCGGCACTCGCGCCTCAATTGATGACCCTTGAGATTGCTCCACTGGTGACCCAGGTGATTAAAGAAGTGCAGGAGTGGAAGAAGTTTTATCCCCAGATTCAGTCTCCTGATCAGTGCCCGGTCATCTCTGAGGCAGAACAACTGCGAGATCAACTGCCTGAGAATGTCTTTCTAAACCTCGATCGGTGGATTGACGGGGCTAAATCCATTCGCCAGATTGCCCGCTACCTGAACCGCGATATTTTAATGGTCGCCAGAGCGATTCATCCCTACGTCCAGCAAGGCTTGGTGCAACTCCACTACCCAGGCACAGGGGGGGCTGTGGTAGACGCGACGGGCAAAGAACTGGTGGGGTCTGGCTTGAGCTTTGATCAATGGCAGTCATCCAGGGTGCCTCGAATTGTCTGCATTGATGATGGTGTTGCGATTTGTGAAGCAGTTGAGTCAATTCTCAACCTTCATGGGTACGAGGCGGTAGGGATTGCCGATCCGCTGAAGGCGCTCAGTCTGGTTTTTCAACTCAAACCGGATGTGATTCTCTGTGATATCGCCATGCCAGAACTGGATGGCTACGAAATTTGTGGGATGTTGCGCCGGTCAACTGCGTTTCGACAAATCCCGATCGTCATGCTGACGGGTAAGGATGGATTTATCGATCGGGTGAAAGCCAGGATGGTCGGTGCCACAGACTACTTAACTAAACCCTTTGGGGAGAGCGAACTCCTGATGTTAGTTGAAAAATATGCAGGTTTAGTTGACATTGCCTCTATGAAACCTGCAAATCTATTAGTTGAAACGCCAGAAGATGAGTTAAATATTGATATGACTAAATCAACAGCTTCAACTCCATCAACCTAATCGGTTGCTGATACTTAATAATAGGAGCTAATTGGAAGTCCTTAGGGTTAAGTAATGGTCAGTGGTTTATTCTCCACGGGGGTCCATGAGTTGTTGCATCTAGCAGGTAGGAGTGTATGAGTAAGGTCCTGGTCGTAGAAGACAGCGTTACCCAGCGGGAGATGATTTCCGGTCTCCTGAAGGGGAGCGGTCTGACGGTTGATGTTGCCAGTGACGGTGTGGAAGCACTGGAGCATATTGAGACGAACCGTCCCGACCTGGTAGTTCTGGATATTGTGATGCCTCGGATGAATGGTTACGAAGTATGTCGGCGGATTAAGGCAGATCCTAAGACCCAGAATGTTCCAGTTGTGATGTGTTCCTCGAAGGGTGAAGAGTTTGACCGGTATTGGGGGATGAAGCAGGGGGCAGACGCCTACATTGCCAAACCGTTTCAACCCAATGAACTGGTCGGAACTGTTAAACAATTATTGCGGGGGTAGGAATGAATGGTAGGTAGTCCGGACTTTCTCACAGGTAAAGGCCAGGATCAGGCACCAGAATTTCAGGAGCTGGAAAGTCCCGAAGGTGAGTTGCACCTGAGGTTTTATGTGGCTTCAGGGAATGAATTTGCCCTGCCAGCAACTGGGATTAAGGAGGTTCTGTCTCCCTCTCCCGATCGGATCACGCCCATTCCAAACGTCTCACCCCTGTTGTTGGGGACATTGAACGTACGAGGTCAGGTGATCTGGGTGGCTGATCTGGGCCAGTTTCTGGGGGATTCTAACCCTTTAAACACCGATCGACCCGAGATTCCGGTGATTGCGGTCGAGGATCAGGACATGATGCTGGGATTGGCCGTGGATCGAATCGTCGGCATGGCCTGGTTGGATATCGATGAGGTGGATGCCCCCTCGAATGTTCCTGATAGCATGGCACCATTTTTGCGAGGAGAATGGGTGATTGAAGATAAAAGTGACAAGTATCTCCGACTACTTGACCAAATTGCAATTTTGAGATCGGCCCGATGGGCAGCGTAAATATAAGGCATAAAATTACCCCAAATTAAAAAAGCTGAGGTAAAACCTTTTTGGAAAGCACACTTTAAAAAACAACTGTATTAATTTGCTGCAGACAGGATAGATTGGGAGCAATTCTTTAGAGCCAGTGGTTCCGGTTGGAGAGCTTCAGGCCGATAGATAGATTAAATCAATTTTAAGATTCAGAGAAACTTTAGCGAAGACACGCGCGACGGCAGGAGAAGGCAAATGGCATCCAGTACTGAGTACGCACAAGAGTATCAACAAGCTTTGAAAGCATACTCACAGGGAAATTACGAACAGGCGGCTGAAGTGATTGATCGCCTGTCAGATAGTTTTCCTGATGATCCCAATGTTTGTTTGCTGCGCGGGCATATCTATTGCTATGGGTTACAGCAATATGCGATCGCGCGGGATCAGTATCAACGGGTGCTGACTTTAACAACAGACACTCAGTTTGTTGAGTATGCCAATAATGGTCTGAGTGATATCAGTCAGTTTAGCCCATCCCTGGGAGACGCACCATCCAATTCTACGGAAGATTTTAATCGGGACTATCTGGACCCGATCGGCTCGGATTTGGCCAGTGGACCGGTGAGTCGGGGATATCCTCCGGCTGAGGACAATCCTTTTGATTTGGATAACACGGGTCTGGATGGGGAGGATAGCTTTTCCTCCTATAACTCGACGGGCAGTTTCGCCACCACGGGACAGGGGCTGGATGAGACTTTTGACTCCAGTACTTTTAATGAAGGGGGAGACCCCTTTGCTGCTGATGATCCGTTTGCCTTGGAGGATTACTCCGGTAGCGCTCCAAGTACCAGTTTCACGGGTGGCAATACGGGTGGTTTTTCGAGTCAAGACTTTGCGGTTCCGACCCATTTTGATGATGGATTTCCCCCCCTGGATGCGGGGGAATCAGACCTTCAGTCCTTCGCAACGGACCCGGATAACCTCTTCAGTGATAGTTTCTTCGACGACTCCAATGGTCCCATGACCGGTCCAGGGGCTTCCAGCGCTGGCCCTCCGACCGGGCCATCTGCTACAGGGCGGTATTCTGCACCAAAAACGGGATTCAATAATTTCAATCAACGGGTCACCGAAGAGGAGACCCTGTTTATGAATGCAGACCCGGAGGAGTCCCCTCCCACGCCGATCGGCGATCTGGATTACCCATCCAGTAATCAGCCTACGGGGTCCAACCCCTATTCTCAGGATGACCAAACTTTTGTGTCGTCTAATAATTGGGATGGGTTTAGCCTGTCAGACGCTTCGGATGCGGGTACCTTTGGGAACAGTTCCTTTTCGACGGGGAATGGGCCGCACTCTGGACCCATCACGGGTGGTCAGACCACTGATTTTCTGCAAGAGTTTGATGAATTTGACGATCTGGGTAATTTGCCCGTTGACTTCGATCTGTCGGAGAACTCTGCTGGTTTTACCAGCCCTTCGATGGCCACTGGGTTTGGCAATCGAGACAACACGATGGGCAGTCCTAATGGAGAGGTGAGTTTCAATACGGGTAAAGAACGCTCCTCGAATATCCGGGATGATGAGATGTTCAGTATCTCCGCCACTTCAGAGCAGGTTCCTGTGTTTGCACCACCGGAAACTCGGAGTTCCGAACCTGTAGCGACTGGGGAGCGATCGTCCTTTGCCTTTTTTGAGGATGCTTCCCTGACGGCTAAGCCTCTGTACATGGCGGTGGCAACGGGAGCAATTTCTGCTGTTGCAGTGGCCCTGGCTATTTTTGGGGGGGCTGCCCTATTCAGTAAGGATAAGCCAGATGTGGTCGGTGAGTTGCGTAAAAGTGGCGGGATTGCGACAGTCCTGGCTTTTGTGGCTGGCTTTGGCACCACACTTACCTTGGGGCAGGTCATGACCCGGCAAATTAAGCGCTCCACCGATGATCTGCAGTCTCAATTTAATGCTGTCTGCCAGAATAACCTGGATGCTCGGGCCTCGGTTTTCTCTGAGGATGAGTTTGGGCAACTGGCTACCGGGTTTAATAACATGGCCCGGTTTATTCTGACCACCACCAGTGAAGCCCAGCGGAAAGCGGAAGAGCAGGAGCAGGCTAAGGAAGATCTGCAACGTCAGGTAATTCGCCTGCTGGATGATGTGGAAGGGGCGGCCCGGGGAGATCTGACGGTGCAGGCAGAAGTCACCGCAGACGTGTTGGGCGCTGTGGCGGACTCCTTTAACTTGACCATTCAGAACCTGCGAGACATTGTGCAACAGGTGAAGATCGCCGCTCGACAGGTGGCGAAGGGTGCAACCGATTCGGAAACATTTGCCCGTGGCCTGTCTTCTGATGCTTTGCGGCAGGCAGAAGAACTGGCTGTGACTCTAAATTCGGTGCAGGTGATGACGGACTCGATTCAGCGGGTGGCAGAAAGCGCTCGTCAGGCCGAGGAAGTGGCCCGATCGGCATCGGCAACGGCACTGAAAGGTGGGGAATCGGTGGAAAGTACGGTGGCCGGTATTTTGAAAATTCGGGAAACGGTAGCAGAAACCACGCGCAAGGTGAAGCGTTTGGCGGAATCGTCTCAGGAGATTTCCAAGATTGTGGCCTTGATTTCTCAGATTGCTTCCCGTACGAACCTGTTGGCCTTGAACGCCAGTATTGAGGCAGCCAGGGCAGGAGAAGCAGGACGAGGGTTCGCGATCGTGGCAGATGAGGTGCGTCAGCTGGCAGACCGGGCCGCGAAAGCATCGAAGGAAATTGAACAGATTGTGTTACAGATTCAGAGTGAAACGGGGTCTGTAATGACCGCCATGGAAGAGGGGACTCAGCAGGTGATTGAGGGAACTCGCTTGGCGGAACAAGCCAAGCGATCGCTGGAGGACATTATTCAAGTGTCCAACCGGATTGATGCGCTGGTGCGGTCCATTACAGCGGATACCGTTGAACAAACAGAAACCTCCAGAGCGGTGGCCCACGTTATGCAATCGGTTGAGTTGACGGCCCAGGAAACCTCTCAGGAATCTCAAAGGGTATCTGCAGCACTCCAGAACCTGGTGGGTGTTGCCCGAGATCTGCTGTCCTCCGTGGAACGGTTCCGAGTTGAGACAGGGGAACGCCAGTGATTTCTAGTCAGGTTATGTTGCAGAGGTGTCAGTGCTTTGGATGCTGTTTGTAAACGGATCGGCTACATTGGAACCAGCGAAAGAATCTGCTTAGATCAGGTCATGCCCTGCTTGATTGACCGCAAAGCAAGCTTGGAGGGGGTTTCTGAATTTCTTCTGGCCTGTGGTCAATTTACTTACCCATCATGCTCTCTCTAAAGGTAGGACAGTACTATGCTGCCGGAACAACAACAACGAATCATGGGCTACTTCATTGAGGAGGCGAAGGACCACCTCAATACCATTGAGCAAGGTTTGTTGAATCTGCAGAGTACGATTGCAGAGCCGGAAATGATTAATGAAGTTTTCCGGGCAGCCCATTCTGTGAAAGGTGGCGCGGCCATGCTGGGGATTAGTAGCATCCAAAAGACAGCTCACCGTCTGGAAGACTACTTCAAAATTTTGAAGGAAGAGCAGCGTCCCATCAAGATTGATCAGAAGCTGGAATCCCTTTTCTTACGAGTTTTTGACACACTGAATGAGTTGCTGGAACAGCTCCAGGGGCCTTTTGGCTTGAGTGAGGATGTGGCTAATGGCATTATGGCTAATGCTGAGCCTGTGTTTGAGCAACTTCATCACCATCTGGAAGCTCTGGTGGATCAGACAGAAGGGTCTCCCACACCTGCGGCTCAACCGGTCTGGATGTCTGCGGCTGAAGTGCCCCAGCCTGTCGTAACTCCGCCAGCAGCAACGCCAGCCACAGTTTTTCAGTCGGATGTGCCCAATCGATTGCGGGATATTCTCCAACTTTTCAAGCAGCCTGAAACGGCTGAAACCCGGCAACAATTGCAGGGGCTCTGTGAGGCTCTGAAGCAATGTGGGGATCAGTTCAATCTAGCAGGTTGGTGTGAACTTTTGGATGTGACCCGTCAGGTGCTGGGTAATTCGGCTAACCCTTATCGCACCCTGGCTCCGATCGTCATCAAGGAGCTAAAGCAAGCTCAGGATCTGGTTCTTGCTGGCCGATCTGCAGAGATTGCCTGTAGTCAGAAATTAAGAGAATTACTGCCTTTAACTGCAGCTGAGGCTCCTCAGGATCTGGATGACTTGTTCGCTGAGCCCTCCCCTGTTGCAGCGGTGGGTGCATTGGATAGCTTTGCTGAATCTGCTGCCCTGGACTCTTTCGACCTGACCGGCTTGATTCCCTCTGGCTCAGATGGCCTGGATCAGGTGCTGGGCGATGATCTGGGCGATGATTTGGCGATCGAACAGCCTGGTCCAGAAGTGGGCATGGCAGAGTTGAATAGCCTGGCCGATCTGTTTGAGGGAGAAGCGCTAGACTTGGGCTCCACCTGGCAGGAAGAGGAGGTGCTGGGAGAGATGCAAACGACCCTTCAGGCCCCCGATGTGCCGGAAGATTTTGGGGCAACGGGTGACTTCTCCGATCTCCTCGGGGGAGATCTGTCTAATGGGGCAGAGTCTACAGCCGATCAGGGGGATGACCTGGCCGATCTATTTGGAGATGATGATTTCCTGGGTAATGCCACGGCGCATCAGGCGGGGCCAACGATGGATCAACTGGATCCGGCTGCCCAACTGGATGATCTTCTGGGAGACGACAGCTTTGCAGAGGCACTTTCTGCCTACCCAGAAACAGCGGCTCATCCCTCCCCGCTGGCTGACCTGGGTGAATTGTTCGGTGAACTTGATGTAACGGATATGGGTGGGTCTTCTCCTCAGGCAGATGGGCCGATCTCAGACTCCGCTGAATTTGCGATCTCAGGGCTGCAAGATGCCCCCTTGGATGATCTGGATCTCTTTGATATATCAGAGTCTGAGGCGGTATCGGAGACTGGTGGAAATAGCTTTGCTCTGAGCGATTTTCTGGGAGACTCTGCTGCTCTGGAAGAACCCGGGTCCTTCAGTCAGGGGAACGATGATCTGGGAGATTTGTTCGGTTTATCTGATCAGGCTTTATCCGATGCTTCGGGGTCTGATTTGGATGATTTGTTCGAAGAATCTCAGACAACGGCTGCTTTAGAAGGCTCTTCCAGTGACGATCTGAGCCTGGATGAGCTGGAAGCTTCAGCGGCTGCCGTACCTGGGATACCTGAGAGCTTAGAGTCTGGTCTGGATCTGGACCTCTGGGGAGAAGCCCTGCCTGAGAGTGCTGCTGCCTTGGCTGCTGAACAGGCTGAAATTCCCGTGCATGAGACGGAATCGGTGCTGACTGATCTGGATGCGCTGGAGTTCTCTGCTCCAGGCCTAGAACTGGCCGATCGTGCCCCTGATCTCGATAATTTGTTTGGGGATGCCCCGGCTCTAGAGACTGCTTCTGGGGATGACTTGTTTGACTCTCCTGAGGATAATTTGTTTGGGGATGCCCCAGCTCCAGAGACTGCTTCTGGGGATGACCTGTTTGGGGAGACTTCGGCTGTAGATGTTGCCCTTGGGGATAGCCTGTTTGATGAGCCCTCATCTGACCCAACGGCTGTGGTTGAAGACCAATCGCTTGAAGCCTGGTTGAATGAGGATGACGTGACCGGGGCAGGTGATTTTTCAGGCTCCCTGGATGATCTATTTGGCGAAGAGACAGGTCTTGCCGAAGATTCGGAGGCAGACCTGGATGAGCTGGCTGGGTTCGCCTTAGAGTCTCCTCTAGACAAGATGGTGATGCCTGACCTGCCTCCAGCCATGGCCGTGGATTTGAATGACAGCCTGGAACAGATTGAGGATGACCTGGAAGGGTTGGCTCCAGGGGAGAATTTGCCGGATCTGGAGGATTTGTCTGGACCGGGGGTCGATCTGATGGCAGGCCAGGAAGGCCCGGATCTGGATGATTTGTTTGGTGAGGATAGTCTGGCGTCTCCTGTGGATGCTGGGGCCAGCGAAGAGACGGGTAAATTGGGCGACCTGGATGACTTATTTGGTGAAGAGATTACGGCTGCAACTGGGGGGGATGAAACACTAGCTCTGGTTAGTGTAGGCGATGCCTATGGTCTGGCGGATCTGGACCTGTCAGATGCAACAGACGTAACAACACCGTCAGAAACGTTGATCACGGATGCCGAAGCTGGTTCTGGTGGGGATGAGTTTGATGATCTGGAAGCCCTGCTGGGAGAAGCCCCAGCGGCTGCTGTGGAGTCTGCGCCACGGGCTGCAACCCCAGAGATAGATGACTTTGCCGATCTGGAGGCCCTCTTAGGGGATAGCCCGATCGCGGCAGAACCCTCTATGGTTCCATTACAGGCAACTTCCTATAGCGCTGCCCCATCTGCGCCTGAAGCAGAATTTGATGATCTGGAAAAACTGCTGGAAGATGCAGATAAGACGATGGGGGGAACCCCCACGGTGAAACCGGGACGGGGTGGAGCCCCCCCGGTGCGGCGTCCTCGTCCGGCTACGCTGGTAGACCAGACCATGCGGGTGCCAGTAAAGCAACTGGACAATTTGAGTAACCTGGTGGGGGAACTGGTGGTAAACCGGAACAGCCTGGAGCAGGACCAGGAGCGTCTGCGGCAATTTCTGGATAACCTTCTCTACCAGGTGCAGCAGCTCAGTGATGTGGGCCAGCGGATGCGAGATCTATATGAGCGATCGTTGCTGGAGAGTTCTCTGCTGGCCAGCCGCCAGAGCTACTATGCGTCGGGAACCTCTCAGACCAGCCACTCGACAGGGGCCAGCTTTGATGCCTTGGAGATGGATCGGTTCACTGGTTTCCACTCTCTTTCCCAAGAGATGATTGAATTGATTGTCCGAGTTCGGGAATCCTCATCGGACATTGAGTTCATCATTGATGAAACCGATCAGGTAACCCGTAACTTTCGTCAGGTGACGACTCAGCTTCAAGAAGGGCTGACCCGTGCCCGAATGGTTCCTTTCTCCCAGACTGCCGATCGCCTGCCCCGGGGGGTACGAGACAATGCCATTGAGTATGGCAAGCAGGCTGAATTAATCATCGAAGGTCGGGAAACCCTGATCGATAAGATGATTCTGGAAAAACTGATTGACCCGTTGACCCACCTGGTGAATAATGCGGTGGCCCATGGGGTGGAGAGACCCGAAGTGCGAATGGCTGCTGGTAAGCCCGCGACTGGAAAAATTACTGTGCGTGCCTTCTATCAGGGGAACCAGACCGTCATTTCTGTGTCGGATGATGGGGCTGGGATTGATCCAGAGCGGATTAAGGCGAAAGCGATCGAGAAGGGGCTGATTACGCCTGCTGAGGCGAGGGGCATGTCCCGTCTGGATGTCTACGATATTCTGTTCTTACCTGGTTTCAGCGGGGCCGATCAGGTGACCAAAATCGCTGGTCGGGGAGTGGGGATGGATGTGGTCCGCACCAACCTGAATGAGATTCGGGGGGCTGTCAGTATTGATTCGAATATTGGGCGAGGCACGACCTTTACGATTCGCCTGCCCCTGACCCTCAGTATTTCTAAGGCTCTGTGCTGTATCAGTAACCGGGCCCGAATTGCCTTCCCAATGGACGGGGTAGAAGATATGCTGGATGTCCCCAGGGAACGGATTCAGACCAATGCCAATGGCCAACCCTGCATCCTCTGGCGGGATATGATGCTGCCGTTCCAGTCTCTTTCGGATGTGCTGAAGTACAGCCGCTACCTGGGGCGGGGCAGTGTCTACGGCGGGAACCAGGAGGATGATATTGTTTCGATCGTCGTTCTCCGAAGCGCTGGGAACTTTATTGCTCTGCAGGTAGACCAGGTTCTGGGTGAACAGGAAATTGTAATTAAGCAACTGGAGGGGCCTGTACCCAAGCCCATTGGGGTGGCGGGGGCAACGGTATTAGGGGATGGGCGGATCATGCCGATCGCCGATGTGCTGGAATTGATAGATCTGGTGCAGGGACGCATCCGCCATGGTGCCGGTCCTAACCTGTGGGATCAGAACGACCAGCCTGCTGAACCCGTGGTCACAGCAGCTGAGCCGACGGTCCTGATCGTGGATGATTCCATCACGGTACGGGAGTTGCTCTCCATGACCTTTAATAAGGTGGGCTATCGGGTGGAGCAGGCCCGTGATGGCCAGGAAGCCTGGGAAAAACTGCGATCTGGCTTGCCCTGTGATATGGTCTTCTGTGACATTGAGATGCCCCGGATGGATGGCCTGGAGCTTCTGTCGCGCATTCAGAAGGACCCAACCCTGAACCATCTGCCGATCGCCATGTTGACCTCACGGGGAGCTGATCGTCACCGTCAGATGGCCATCCAACTGGGGGCAAGGGGCTACTTCACGAAGCCCTATCTGGAGGAGGCGCTGCTGGATGCGGCCCAGCGCATGCTCAAGGGTGAGATTTTGGTGGCTGCCGGTTAAGCTGGCGGCTGATCTATTGGATCAGTCTTCCTGGCGCTCCCCCTGAGTGAGGCTTGCTGGAAGGTTGGGGTCATGTCTAAGCCTTTCGTGAGAAATAATTCAGGGTACGATCGGGCTGAGACAATCCACCCATCTCCCATGACTTCTTCCGACAAACATCCGATTTCCCGTCTGACCCGATTACTCCCGGTGGAGCAGGTGGCCCGCACGATCGTCCAGTGGTTTAAAGTGAGTGACGATCAGATGGCTGAAATCTTGACCCAGGTGCGGGCTGAGTTACCCACGACTGAGGTGCTGCTGATGGGTAAGCCCCAGGCGGGCAAGAGTTCGATCGTGCGGGGTTTGACGGGGGTTTCCCCGGAAATTATCGGTCAGGGGTTTAGGCCCCATACCCAGCATACGGAGCGTTATGCCTATCCTTCTAGCGACCTGCCCCTGCTGATTTTCACCGATACGGTGGGCCTGGGAGATGGGGGCCAGGAGACTGAAACCATTCTGCAGGAACTGGTTAGCGATCTGCAGCCAACGAGTCGTCAGGCCCGAATTTTCATCCTGACCGTGAAGATCAATGATTTTGCCACAGCCACCTTGCGGAACATTGCCCAGGATCTGCGACGACGTTACCCGGCGATTCCCTGCTTGTTGGCCGTCACCTGCTTACATGAGGAGTATCCCTCTGGAACTGCCGATCATCCGGCCTATCCCCCTGATTTTGAGCCAATCAGTCGCCCCTTTACCGCTCTGCAGCAGGGGTTTACTGGCCTGTACGATCGGGCCATCCTCCTGGACTTCACCCTGGAAGAAGACGGCTACACCCCCGTATTTTATGGGCTGGAGGCCTTGCGAGATGCCTTGGCTGATCTGCTACCAGAGGCGGAGGCGCGGGCCATTCACCAGCTTCTGGATCAGGGGATCGGAAAACAATTGGGTAGCCTCTATCGGGATGTCGGTCGCCGCTACATTGCCGCCTTTGCCGTGATGGCAGCGACTTTGGCTGCCGTGCCGCTGCCCTTCGCTACCATGCCAGTGTTAACGGCCCTGCAAGTGTCCCTGATAGGGCTCCTGGGCAGCTTGTATGGTCAGACCCTGACGCCTTCCCAGGCTGGCGGTGTGGTCAGTGCGATCGCTGGCGGATTCCTGGCCCAGGCGATCGGACGGGAGTTAATCAAGTTTCTGCCGGGGTTTGGCAGTGTGATTGCGGCATCCTGGGCTGCGGCCTATACTTGGGCTCTGGGTGAGGGAGCCTGCGTCTACTTCGGAGATGTCATGGGGGGGCGTAAGCCCGATCCCCAGCGTATTCAAGCAGTGATGCAGGAATCGTTTCGATTGGCTAGGGACCGGTTTAAAGAAATCCAGTGAATTCCGAGGATTTCTAAAATATTGGACGCAGAGCGGCTTCCTGTGGTATAGACTAAGAACCAAATTTTATCAAGTGGGGAGCCAATGCGATTTCAGTCTACCCCAAGCTTCTGGCATTCCGTGAATGGATGTAAAGTTTTGGTCCTGAAATCGGCCTTTAACGTTAGGCTCCCGGCGTAATCCTTCGACAAAAGGTCAGCATGGAATACTGGGAATTTCTACTTCAAAAAGAGGGCGATCGCTCCTGGTTGCCCCTGGAATCTCCGGATGTAGAGATTCTGGAAGGACGCTATCGGGTTGTGGCTCGGACCAGTCGCGCGAACAGTGACGTAGAAATTCGGATCACCCACGTGGCGACGGATGAGACCCCGCCAAAGCGTCGAGTTCAGAAACAGACCCGACGGACCAATGCAGAAGGGTTGATGGTTGTCTTTCCGTTTACCCGTTTGCAACCGGGCCTCTGGCAACTGGACTGTACTGCTGACCTGATGATGGGCCTGATGGGAGATGATTGGCACCAGTCAGTCAGCCTCCAGGTGCTCTCTGTGGAAGCAGAATCAGAGATGGACTGGCAGATGGACTGGTCTTTGGGTTCAGAGGTGGCAACTGAATGGGCATCTTCTCCTCAAGCCACTTCAGAGGCTGCGATCGTAGCACCTCTGCCCGAACCAACCCCTTTAGAGGCGTCCGAAAGAACTTTGGTGGTCGTTGAGAAGATGGATGCTGAGTCAGAGGAACTGACGGTCCGCTTCTCGGCTTCGCCTGAGCTTGTCCTGCCCCAGGTGCAGAGCACTGATGAGATGACTCAGGTTCAGGTTTCTCCATCTGCTTCTGCGCCTTTCCAGGAGGACAAAACCGTTTCCCATGCTTGGGATTCCCCCCTGGCAGGAACATCCCTCGATCAACAGGTTTTGCGGTTAAATCTGCCAGCAGAGAGCTTTATGGCCTATTGGGGCCAGCAATTTTTTCTGGCGGGTCAGGTAGAGGTTCAGCGAGGGTATCAGTTGCCGGAGGAGGCTGTGTGTTCCTGGCCAGCGGAGGTGCAAGTCTGTCTGCGCGATCCCCAGACACTCCAGGTTCTGGCGACTGCCTTTCAGGGGGTGACCCTGTCCTATGGCGTGACCCTGTTTGCCTGCGCGGTTGATATTCCGGCGGACTGCCAAACGCGACTCCTGTTGGGGGAGATCAGTCTGTTTACGGCAGAAGCGGAAGCTGAACCCAGTTTGACCCCCCTGATCACCCAATCTTTTATCGTGACAGCCGCCCTGGATGAGTTGCTAGAAGCCCTGGCGACCCATCAGGAGGAGGAATTGGAGGAAGTCGATGGCTCTGCAGCTCCGTCCTATGCCGTTGTTGATGCCATGCAGGTGAATGAACCGGCTAAACCGGCATCCAGACTGAATATGGCGCTGCTGAATTTGGTGAAAACACCCAAACCTCAGCAACCCATCCAGTTCAGACCTGCAGCTCACCAACCCTTGCCGCCTCGGCTCTATCGCCCCAGCGAGGAAAGGGTGCCGCATAAATCTCCCCAATTGCCCGTGATTCGGAAAAACCAGCCCCTGGGGAAGGACTTTGCACCTGTACGGACTGCCCCGATCGACCCTCCTGCCCCATCCTTGCCAGGGGAGTCCCTGAAGGTTGGGCCAGAGCCAACAGGCCAGGCTGATCTGACTGATCTGGAAGTAACTCTGGCGGATGATTTGAGGGCATTGCAATTAGCCGAACCAGTGACAGGGGCAGTTGAGCCGGAGCAATTAGACGCAGCAGTAGAGTCCGATCGGGTAGATCCCCTTGCCTCCAGTGAGGGTCTGCTGCCTGGAGACATGCCTACTCAGGACTCGATCGAGAATTTCACCCTTGCTGAGGATAGGCCTGTGGCCACCACCCTGCGACCCTTGAATTTGCAGGAGCGCTTCTTGAATCGCCTGAATGCTCTGGCAGAGGATGCGGAACTCTCCCAGCAATTGCGGGATGCCTGTGCGGAGCCGGAAGTGGGGACTAGCGATGAATTGCCCCCTCCGGCTGATCTGGAACCCTCCTCGGATGCCTGGGCAGAGGAGTCAACTGAGCCCTTGGCCCCAGTCCTGTTTACCCCTGAGGAGCCGGAGGTGCATCCAGTTTTGCCGGAGGATGAGTGGGCGGCCCGTGAAATTGTGGTGGATGATGATCTGGCCCCTGGGGCAGAGCCGATCGCTGAGCAGGTTCCAGAGTCAGCCGTGCTGGTCCTGTCTCCAGATGCCGATCCGGTGCCTGTTCCAGACCTGGAAATTCCAGCCGGAGAGCTGATAGCCGAAAAACCGGTGAATGTGCGGGTGCGCTTGCCGGGACAAGCGCCACGGGCTTCTGTAAAAGTCTGGATTAACGATCGCCAGACCAATTCCTTGCTAGACGGTCCCTGGTCCTTGGTGAATTTTACGCCGGATGGCAATGGCCAGATTGAGGCTACTATGCAATTGCAAGTGCCACCGGGAAGTCTGGAAGTTCAATTTGAGGCGATTGCGATCGAACTACACAGCCAGCGGCAGAGCCGTAAGGCAACCTGTAGTCGGATGGTGATTCCACCTGATCTACCAGACCTGGGTTTAGATGAGTTGGATGATCTTTAAGACGTAGGGGGAATTTCCCTCTTTTCCTTCCCCTTTGAAGCTACTGCATATACAGATCTCTGAAAAGTTTGGCTCAAGTCAGCAGACTCGTGTGAAATCCCCTCTCGGGAGGGGTGGCCCGCAGGGCCGGGGTGGGTCTAGGAACGGGAGCAGGAGCGTTGAACCCACCCCTACCCCTCCCAGGAGGGGATTATGGGTACACAGTAGCCTTTGAGGGGGCTGCCGCAGACAAAACTCAATTTCTATCTGCGGGGGTCAACACCAATTTTTTTGCCTATGAAGGCAAATTATGGGAACCTTCCTGAGTATCGCTACGGATCGCTGGATCTATTGCCTGGGGATCGGGCATATTAGTATTTGTTTCAACAATTGTTTCTAACCCTCACACTCTTCCTCCTCCTCCGGAATCATTCATCTGCAACTGATGGGTGAGTCACTCTACCCAAAGTCTGATCGATTACGGGGTGATGTCTTGCCCTCGATACCCAGGATCACGATGATGATCGGCCTTAAGCCCGATATGGGATGGTACTGAATGTCTGCCATACGGGTGTTCTATGCAACCCCTCGGATGGGCCGAATGGTGCAAACTTATTTTGAATGGGCACGACTGGCATCGGCCTTGTGGATGTCAGGCCTCTTATTTAAAGAGCCTTAATAACCGGGATTATGAAAAGTAAGAAGACAGAACTAGGTATTGATCCCTCATCATCGAATCTGGACGCTGAGGAGCGCCAGGAGAATCACTCCCCAGACCCTTCTGCTCCAACGGAAGAGCCCGACCCTGCACCCGTAACCCTGCCTCACCGGCCTCAACCCAAGTATCGAGGGTTGTTCTGGTCTCTGTTTCGTCTGGTTTTGCTGGGAGCCAGTTCTGGTACTGCAGTAGCGGGTTTTATCTGGTTAACCCAGGTTCCTCCCACCCCGGACTGTGGGAAACCTGTGACCCTGAGTCAAGATGAAGACAAGCTGTATTGTATTCAGCAGGCTGCCTTCTCTGGAGATTTGAAGAAGCTCCAGGTTGGAATTAAGTTAGTCAAAAACTGGCCTAAAGATGATCCCCGCTATGCTCAGGCCCAGCAATTTCTAAAGCAATGGTCAACCCAGGTTCTGTCGATCGCCCGTCAGCAGGCTGGACGGAACCAGGTCAAACAGGCGATCGCGACAGCCCAATCTATTCCGAATAGCAGTCCATTGTATCGAGACGCCCAAACTGCGATCGCCGCATGGAAGCGGGATCAAGATCAGGGTTCTCTGGTCTATGACAAATTCATTGCTGCCCTGCAATCCCAGAAATGGGCAGAAGCTTCAGACCAGATCCTGGCCCTGTCTCGTTTGCCGAGTAGCCACTGGCGGCAGCGCATCCAGGGGCTGCGTCAGCAGCTCACCGCAGAACGACAGGCATGGGAGTATCTCCAGGAGGCCAGAGCACTGGCGGACTCAGGCAGCCCAGAACTGTTGGGTGAGGCGATTGCCCTAGCCCAAAAAATTGGTCCTAAGCGCTTGAATCGACCGGAAGCCCAGGCGGAGATTGTGCGTTGGAGTCGTAGTTTGCTAGAGACAGCTACGGTCCAACTGCAGGCTCAGGACTTCACGGGGGCGATTGTGGTGGCCCAATTCATTCCCCCGAAGTCATCTGTGGGTGAAAAGGCTAAAACCTTGATTCAGTTTGTGCAGGCACAGCAATTGACCGATCCAGAAGTCGCAGCCAGAGAACCGGTTCCCAATCAATTCAAAATCTACTGGTCAGCCGTGACAGCAGGGCGACAACTCGCGTCGGATCAGCCTCTGTTTGCGATCGTTCAGCCGCTGCTGCCTGTGTGGGAGGAGCAACTGAAGGATTTGACTCGGCTGCAGGTTGCCCAGACTTTGGCCGGTCTGGGACAACTCTACCCCCTCCAACTGGCCATTCAAGAAGCAAAGGCGATTCCTCCGGGGCGAATTCAGCGGCTGCGAGCCCAAACCCTGGTGGCGAGTTGGCGCAAGGAGATGCAACGGTTGGTTGATCGTCCCTATCTGCTGCAGGCCCAGAATCTGGCTGCGGGAGGCCGATTGGAGGATCTGGAGGCGGCGATCGCGAAAGCCAATTTGATTCTTCCTGGTCGGCCCCTGCGATTGGAGGCCCAAAGCCTGATTGCTCGCTGGAAGCGCGAGATTCTGATTCTGGAAGATCAACCCATTTTGGAGCGGGCCCAAATCCTTGCTCAACAGCAGAAGTATCCGGAAGCAATCGCCCTGGCTAATCGAGTTGGTCCGGAACGGCCTCTCTACCGGCTGGCCCAGAGTGCAGCAAACCAGTGGGCAGGGCAGATTCGCCTCCTGGCCGATCAGGCAACACTGACAGAAGCCAATACCCTGGCCTCTGCTAGAAACTTTCTGGCTGCGATCGAAGTAGCCTCCCAACTGCCTCCTGAAAGTCCCCTCTATAATGAAGCTCAGACTGCGATCTCCATCTGGAGTACAGAGCAGTCCTATGAAGCCCCGATTGAACCGGAGAAAACGCCCCCGACGGCCACGATTTCGCCTCAAACGAGTCCTGTGCCGTAGGAATAGGCTCTCCCCAGGGATTTTCCAACCATCCTTGCCGATGAATCGTGAAACTGGGGCGGGGATACGCAGATTCTGAGACGTGAGAGCACGATGAGCAGGCCGCCCTACCAATTATTGCTGGTTGAACCCGATCCGGTGTTCCGTCTGGGATTGCGTGTCGCCCTGGAGAATCTGCCTGATTGCCAGGTTGCTGCTGAAGCAGAGCAAGAGCAGGAAGCCTTGCAGGCTCTGGCAAGTGCCCCAACTGCGATCGATCTGATGATTCTGGAGCTCTATCTTACCCGGGCTCAACCCAATGGCGCTGCTGGATTGGCCCTGTGTCAGGCAGTGAGAACCCAGTATCCCCAGATTCCCATTTTGCTCCTGACAACTGCCATGGAGCCAACTTCCCTCTTTGCAGCCCAACAACTGGGTGTAGCAGGGTACTGTCTCAAGGGCACGTCCCTCCCAACATTGGCCGTGGTGATCCGTCAGGTGATTGCTGGCCAGACCTGTTGGCCCCCAGCCTTGCCGAGGGTGGAGGCGACTTCGGAGTTAGGAACCCTGGCTAGCTGGCGTCCGCTGGCAACGCTGCGGGAAAAAACCCGCCGGTATGGGTTGCGGCAGATCGAGGCTGCCCTGGCAGAAGTGACAACCCAGTTGCAGGGTCAGCCTTCCCTTCTGGACCGGACCATTCTGGCGGGGCGGCATCGGGAGTTGCGAACCGCTCACTGGTTGGTTAACCAGTTACTGGCTGCAGCATCACCAGTCCAGGAACTGAGATCGTCGCCCTCCCCAACGCTGTCAGTCGTTCCGCCTGCTCCACCTGTGCCTGCTCTGGCTCTCCCCCGATCGATCTCCGATTCCTCCCGACAGGGAACACTCCAGCCTTCGTCTTTGGAGTCGGTGCTGCTTGATGCGACAGTCATCAAACTCCAGTCTGGCCTGCAAAATCTGACCCCCACCGTACTCGAAATTGAGCTGTTGCGGGAAGACAAACGACGGGAATTGCTGTACTTAGTGTTGCGTAAGATCGAGGATATTCTGAGTGAGCTGCGCTTTTCGCAAATTCAGGTGGACCAGGTGGGGATGAAACGGGACAGGCTGGTGCGGGATTTGTGGCAGGCGGTCCTGACCGATTTCTTTGGCAAGTACTATACGGTGCAGTTGCTGTCGGGGCAGCAGGTGGAGGTCGTCAAGACCCTGTTACAGGATCAGGTAGGGGGAGCAGCGGCCATTCTGAACGCCATACCCCTCGTCCCCGAATTGCTGGCCCATCTACTGTTTCATACCCCCCTGCTGGTGGATAACCAGACCTGCGAGGCCGGTTCTCCGGAAGCGATGCTACGCAGCGAAGCACTGCTCCAGAATCTGATGATTCAGGTGGCCAATGCCGTTATGCAGCCCTTACTGAATCACTTTGCGGATGTGGAAGCCATTAAGCAGGGTTTTTACGATCGACGGCTGATTTCTACCCGTGACATTGAACGATTTCGGAACCACCTCTCCTGGAAATACCGCCTTTACCAATATGTAGGTGAACCTAAAGCGATCTTTGAGAGTCAGTATCCCCTATTGATTCTGGCAGAGGTTGGGATTAAACAGATGATGATTTACGCACCTCGACGGCAGGAACTGGATCAGCTCTCTGGCTTGCAGTATACGGTTACGCTGGTGCTGGAAGCACGGGATGCGATCGCACCCCGATTACAATCGGCCTTCTCATTTTTGGGAACTGGGCTGGTCTATGTGCTGACGGAAGTCATCGGACGGGGAATTGGCCTGATTGGGCGGGGCGTGTTGCAGGGAATTGGGAACATCTGGCAGGAGAATCGCTTCGATCGCAGCAGCAATCGCCGCTTTTGAGGAGCAACCTGTGCCCAACCTTCTTAGTACAGGGCCATCGTCATTTGGCGGCGATAGGTTTTGCTCAGGGGATGATCATCCCCCAGCAAGTCAAAGATCGTAATCATCGTTTTACGAGCAGCGTCATTGCCATATTTCCGATCGCGGGTCAATACCTGCAGCAATAGCTCCAACGCAGCCTCATACGCTTCATCCACGGTCAACTGTAGACTCTGAAAGAACAACTGGCCGAGTTCGTCGTCAGGCGGGGGTTCTGCTAGCTGCCGTTTTAGATGAATCAGTCCTTTCAGACCTCGGGCGGCGATGTAATCGTCCTTCTCATCTGCTTGCACCAGGGCTAGCAGTTTCTCGGCTGGTTCCAGAATATTCAGACTGATCAAAAATCGGGCTCCGATCAGGAGCACTTGGCGATTGCTGGGATATTTTTCCAGCAGCGATTGCACCAGAGGCGGAACTTTAGCGACCTCCCCGGCTGCGATCGTCTGTTGCAACGTTTCTAATCCAAGTTCCAGATCTGATTTCAGATTCAGCTTCACCAGGAGTTCTCGCAGTTGGGGCTCTGGCAGTACACCGACAAAGCCCTCCTGGACTGCCCCTTGCAGGAAAATTTTGACATCTGGGACGCCCTGAACGCCAAAAGTCTGCGCTAGATCGGGGTTGGCATCAATATCAACCTGGGCTAGGACGAAATCGTATTCCTGCAATAGCTTTTCCAGCATGGGCTTCAAGAGTTTGCAGGGACCACACCACTGGGCAAAGAAATCCACCAGCACAGGTTTTTCATAGGATCGCTGAACCACTTCTGCGTCAAAATTGTTGCTCGTCACCTCTACTGAAAAACCCATGCTACTTCCCTAATATCCTTTGCTATGGCGATTCTACAGCGGTTTTCGTGAATCGAGTATGGGGTCAGGGTGTAGGTCCCCCCACGAGAGTGCATCCCACTTTTGTAGCCCTCTCCCTAAATCCCTCTCCCAGAACGGGAGAGGGACTTTGAACCTGGCTCCCCTTCTCCCTCTTTGGGAGAAGGGGCTGGGGGATGAGGGCAACCTTGCAAAACTGGGATGCTCTCCCCCCACGAACCCTGCAGAACCGTTGTGTTATGCCCAATAAAAATCGATGAAGAAAATCTTCTTCATCGATCGCAACTCCAGGAAAACTCCAGAAAAATAGCAGGGATATTCTGTATAAATTTCCCTGCTTAAATGGGTCTATGACCAATCCTTAGCTCGTGAACGCTTCGAGCCTTTCGATCGCTTAGATGGCTCACCTTCAAAGGGCTGAACACCCGTGGCAGGATAGGCATCGTCCGTGGGACCAAAAATCCTGGCTACAGCACCGGAAATATATCTAACAGAATCTTCAATGGCTTTGTAAATCTTCATAAATTCCCTCCCGTAAAACAGGCTAGCTCATCATTTGACTCAATCACTGTCACTAACAGCTCAGGATGACTACCTATTAGTGAACGCATGAATTTGACCTGGCTTGAACCTATAGATTTCAGCCCTATTTTTAGCAGATTGCTTTTCTGTAGCGACTGACTAATCAAACTGTTGAAATGGAGTTTTAGTAGATCTACCTCACTCCTCTATTATAGTGCCAACTATCTTGTCCACAGATGAATTTGAATGAACTTATTCACTGATCTTTAACGGTTAATGAATCGATAAATTACGTTACTTTAAACAAGTTAAGTTTTGGCAAGTATGCTGACCTTGTTAACTGATTTTGGGCTGCAGGATGTCTATGTAGGGGTGATGAAGGGGGTGATCGCGGGCATCAATCCCCACCTGGGGGTGGTCGATCTGACCCACCAGATTCCTCCGCAGGATATTGTTGCTGCCCGGTTTAATCTCCTGAATGCAGTGGACTATTTTCCCGCCGGTACCGTCCATCTGGCTGTGGTCGATCCAGGGGTGGGAGGAAAGCGACGGGCGATCGCAGTGGCTTTTGCTGGGGGATATCTGGTGGGGCCAGATAATGGCCTGTTTAGTGGTGTGCTGGGCCGCAGCCCTACAATCGCAGCCGTAGAACTGACCTGCTCGACCTATTGGCGGACCCCTGACCCCAGTCCGACCTTTCATGGCCGAGATCTCTTTGCTGCCGCTGCCGCACATCTGGCCAGTGGAGTTCCTTTGGCGGATCTGGGAACGGCGATCGATCCGGCTACCCTGGTGCAGTTGCCCATTCCCCCCTGCGTCCTAACCGCACCAGGATCCTGGCTGGGGACTATTCAATACATCGATAGCTTTGGCAATCTCGTGAGTAATCTGTCCTCAACCCTGATTTCAGGTCAATCCTGGCATCTGATCCTGAAGGACATTCCGATTGGGTCTGCTCAAACCTATGGCGATCGGTCCCCTGGCCAGCCTCTGGCGCTGATTGGCAGTCACGGGTGGATAGAAATTGCTGTCAATCAGGGGAGTGCCAGGTTACAGTTTGGGTGCCAAGTGGGCGATAGACTGGAACTAAAAACGGATGACGGTCCCCTCCAAAGTCATTGGGACTCAACTAGCTAAATGATCAATGGCAAATGACTAAAATGCTGTCGGCTAAGCCGGCTCCCTGGATTTCCCTCCTGTTGCTGTTGATTGCCTACAGCATGTTTGGCTGGTACCTGTTTGGCCCAGGCTCCATCCGGTATACCTGGCTTGTGGTCGAATGCCTGATTCCGTTGCTGACGATTCTGCTCACGGTCCCTTTAAATGACACGGGACTGCGCTTCATTAACTGGACATCCTCTAGTGGATTCACCCTGATTCTGTCTGTGTTTCTTGCCTTTCTGGCCCTGACATTTCTAGTCGTACTGCGGATATTTATCTATATCCTGCTCATTCTTTCGACCTCTGTGCTGGCTCGCCTGGACATGCAGATGATGGGCTTGAAACAGTGGCAGGCTTTTATTTTGTTGCTGTTCATTTCCTTTACTGGTTTAGGGATTGGCTGGTTGTGCCATTGGTTCCTGTTGCTGTTCTTTGCGGGGGCGGAAGTGGGCGCAGCCATTCACCAGATACTGGAACAGGAAATGATCAAGATTAATTAAAAATTAAAAATTAAAAACTGCTCTCAGTCACGCTTTCAGCTTTTGATGTTGTAACGAAATCGATACCTTTCCTTTGGGGGAATGGACAGTGGGAAAACCGTCACAGTAACCTGCGAGGAAAGCAAAATCTTCCGCACACTAAGGGAAAAGCGTTTAACTGTCCTTGCCCTGCACACCTCAGATGTAGGGCAATTTTTTTGCATTTTTGTATTAAGATTTGGGGCAAAAGTCCCCCTCTTATGGCATATCTGCCGATAAATTGGATTAAATTCACCCTGACTCCGCCACTAATAGTTCTGATGCCGATAGCGCAGGGACTTCTAACTCAAGATTTCTGTCAAAGCTATTGGCGCTCTGAACTATTGCTCCCATGACTGTAACCCTTCAAAAAACATGACTATGAAGCCGTGCTTGTTGCCTGCCCTGTGTTCAATCAAAGCGACCAGATCTGCACTCAGGTGCTGCAGCTTACCTGGCCTGTTCATCCTGGGGGCATGCTGGTCCCTGTCAACGCTGCACCCACCCGCCCTGGCCTCTATTCCTGATGAAACCGTCACGATCGCCCAGTCTTCTACCCAATCGGTGCGGAGATCGACCTTGAGGTATGGCAGTAAGGGAGAACAGGTGGCTGAATTACAGGCTGCTCTCAAGTTACTGGGCTACTATGATGGGCCGGTCAATAGCGTGTATGACGAAAGTACGGTGATTGCGGTCTCAGAGTTTCAGCGGGCTGCTGGGATTGCGGTAGATGGTATTACAGGGCCAGGGACCTGGGGGCGTCTGTTTCCTGCCCCCTCAGGCACTTCAACGGCTATGACAGCCAGAAACTCGACCTCGACTGGACGAACGACGGCTTCTAAACCCAGTCAGACAGCAGCCCCTAATAGCACCTCCCGATCGGCGACTGCTGCGAAACCCGATGCTCAGCCCAACATGGCTGACCTGCCTATTTTGCGAAAGGGTATGCGGGGAACGGCAGTGGAAGGGCTGCAGCGACGGCTGAAGGCGAGCGGATTTTATCAAGGGCCGATCGATGGGGTCTTTGGGGCAGAAACCAGAGCTGCGGTGCGAGCTTTGCAACGACAAAATCGATTGACGGCGGATGGGGTGGTCGGTCCAGCGACCTGGAATTTGCTGTTACGCTAACGGATGTGCCTCTGTAGGACCGTGATGTGTTCGAAGATAACTGTATTGTTGCGGTGGTTAAACACCTGTAAAGTTTGTTGCACCCCCCCTTCCCGCCTGAGAGGTTAGTGTTATCTTAATATCAAGGCACACGAATCAAGCAATACAACACTTTCCGGTTAGGACCCGTGCCTCCTGTCCAAGCCTCCCACAACATCTAATCACTTCAACATTCTTTATAAGGCAGCAGTTCATCAGCTTACTTTTGTTGACTTTCGCTTCTATCCCGTAAAGTAGCTAGATGTAATTTGCTAAAGACACCGCCCAGGAGGGCAGAATGGGTGTTGACTGGCGAGAAAGTTGGTTGTGGTCCCTGTAAACGTTAGTAATTTTCCGCTCTTGTTAATGTTTTCTCCGGAAGCTATCTCATGGGTGTTTGGTTAGTTGCAAGTTTACTGCTCTTCTCGTAAGGAGGTAGTTCCAGGTATTTCTGAGATAGCTTTAATTAACACATGTGCGAGGGCCTGGTTTTTACCAGGCCCTGATTGTTTTGGGGGTGATTCATCCCGATCGGGATGGGGTTAATGGCCGTTGATATGAACCACCACTTCGCGGGTGTGGCTCATCTGGCGATGTTCCCAGATATAGATCCCCTGCCAGGTACCGAGCAGGAGGCGACCCTGGGCGATCGGAATCTGCTCAGAAGTCTTAGTTAAAACCGTACGAATGTGGGCAGGCATGTCATCTGGCCCTTCAGTACTGTGCCGGTAGCGACGGCTGTCTTCCGGCACCAGCATGGCGAAGAAACGCTCCAGGTCTTGCAAAACGTCTGGGTCAGCATTTTCCTGAATAATCAGACTGGCCGAGGTGTGGCGCAGGAATAAATTGCAGAGCCCCATTTGAATTCCAGATTCGGTTACGATCGCCTGCACTTTTTGGGTGATTCGCAGGAGGGATTTGCCTGTGGTTGGAATGCTCAGAAATTGCTGATATTGGGACATAGGGAGTTTAGCTCAATATAAATCGAAGTCAGGATAGCGGTGAAGGGGGCATGGCCCCTTCCTGGGGGCCGCCTGCCGACCCTGCTTATAATTCATCTCACCCGATGACTGAGGGTATGGAAAAATGGTGAAAATAAGATTTGGAACGGCAGGCTGCTCGAGATTCAGGGCAATAATCTGGGAGTAAAGGATGGCTGAATATCAGAAGATTGAATACCGCATTGATAAAGAAGGCAAGATTACTGAAAAAGTGATCGGAGTGACTGGCCCCGATTGCACAACGGCAACAGCGGGCATTGAACAGGCATTGGGGCAGGTCGAAAGCCGGGAGCTTTTGCCAGAGTACGATCAGGACGGCGATGATGGAATGAGTTCTCTGGTTCAATCTGCTCAATCCTAAGATGGACGCCCTATGTTTCAAAGTTCTGCCCATGTCTTGCTCTGGTTTGAGACGTTGCTTCTGTTGGGTTGCCTGACTGCTTTGGGGCTGCTCCTCCGCCGGTCTTCCCGATCGCAACCAGTGATCTCTCCTCCTCTACCGTCTCCTACGGCGGCTCCGAGTCCCCCGCCTCCCTCTCCAGTCCAGAGTGAAGTCGCTGCACTACGGCAAGAAGGACTTCGCCTGCGGCAGGAACTGGCACATCAGGAGGTAACCCTAACGGCGAATCTTCGTCGAGAAACGTTTCACCAGTTGCAGACCCTACTGACCAACTACCCCAGCGTGCGGCAAATGGTTCAGACCAAACCCGATCTGCCCGCTAAAAATATCCTCTCCTTGTTCAATGCCCTCGAAACCCTGGTGCAACATTGGGGATATGAGCCGATCGGAATGCCGTGGGAACAGGTCTCTTTTGATCCCCAGATTCATCAGCCGGATAGTTCGGGTCTGGCTCCGGGTGATCCCGTCTATATCCGGTTTGTGGGTTATCGGGATGGGGATCAGATCCTCTCACCAGCGAAGGTCAGCCGGACTCTACCGGGAGGTGGTGCGTGACGACGGTGGCGATCGACTTCGGCACCAGCAACACGGTCGTTTGTTTTGCAGATCCCGTTACCCGCAGCCCCTGCACCCTGAACTTTGATCGCCTGTCTCGCCGCTTTGCGGCGGGCCGGGGCGTTGCTGAACTAGTGCCCAGTTTGGTGTTTGTTCAGACTGATGGGCAACTGGTGTTTGGCGAAGTAGTGAGATCGCAGCGATTGGGGTTGGCCCAACCAGAACGGTTTTTTCAGTCTTTCAAGCGCGATCTGGCGGCAGATTATCGTCCCCCCGATCGCCAGATCGATGGCTATGCCTACACTCCAGAATTTGTCTCAGAGCATTTTCTCTATCATCTCTGGCAACGAGTCTGTGAGCGGGTGCAACCCAGCCAGGTGGTGTTCACGGTGCCAGTGGGAGCTTTTGAGCGCTATCGAGACTGGTTCCTGGACTTTGCCAGCCGTTATAAACTGCCTCCAGTGCGATTGCTGGATGAGTCCACGGCTGCAGCCCTGGGTTATGCCGTCCAGCGACCCGGTACGGTTGTGCTGGTGATCGATTTTGGCGGTGGCACCCTGGACCTGAGTTTGGTGCGGACGATCGGCGGGGAACAGGATCAGCCGATCCTGCGGGCGGAAGTGTTGGCCAAGTCTGATGCCTATGTGGGAGGGGTGGATATTGATGTCTGGATTGTGGAACATTACCTGAACCAGATTGGCTCTTCCCGATCGGAGGTGCGGGAAATGGGCTGGCTCAATCTTCTGGAAATTGCGGAACGCCTGAAGATCCAACTTTCCCAGGCCCAGGAAGCCAAGGAAAGCTGGTTTGATGATGAGGTGTTCATGGCCCATGATCTGACCTTAACGCGAGAGGAACTGGCCGAAATTCTGGAGACGCGGCAATTGCTGGAGCAGATGCGGCAGGCGTTGGATGAAGTGCTGACGATCGCCCTGAATAAAGGCATCAGTAAAACAGATATTGAACAGGTGCTGCTGGTGGGGGGAAGTTGTCAGATTCCGGCGGTGCAGCAGTTGGTGCTGTCCTATTTTGGACGGCAGCGGGTCAAGCTAGATAAGCCTTTTGAAGCGGTGGCCCATGGCGCTTTGGAAGTCAGTCGGTTGACGGAGATTGAAGACTATTTGCGTCATAGCTATGCCATCCGGCTCTGGGAACCCTACAGTAAAACCTATTCTTACTACACCTTGTTTGAGCGGGGGATCCGGTATCCCTGTGAACGACTGGACCCCCTGATTTTGCAAACCGCCCAGGATGGCCAGAAAGAAATTCGCCTGGATATTGGGGAGTTGGCGACCCTGGCCCAAGCGGAGGTGAACTATGACAGTCGAGGTCGGATGACCAGTGGCCAGCTCACGGTGCAGTCGGAGTTCCGCTCCCTGGAAAGTCATCATGAGCAGGTCTGTGTGGCTCACCTCGATCCGCCGGGGGATAAGGGCCTGGATCGAATCGAGGTGCGATTTGAGGTGAATGGCCAGCGGGTGTTACTGGCTACCGTCAGAGATCTGGTCACGGGGGAGATTCTGGTGAATGGTGAGGCGATCGCTAAACTACAGTAACCTGCTTTCCTATCCTTCTGGGTAGGTGCTTGGCCAGTATGAGCTGGCACCTGCTGGTCGGGATGAGCCTCCCTAGGTTATGCTCGGACCGCTTCGGCAAAGCGAATCTTCAGGTAATCCTCCTCCATTTTGGCCCCAGAGGGCTGCAGGGCTGCCAGGGCCTGGGGCAAAACCAGATTGCGCCGATGATTGCCGATCCGAATATTCAGTTCATCGCCTGATTTGCTCAGCTCCACCTGATTTTTGGGCACTCCCGGCAGGTAGACCTCCAGGCTGTACTGGTTCTGTTCCTGCACCACCCGCAGGGTCGTTTCTTTGTAGTAGACCTGGGCAGGGTCTTCCTCTTTGTAGAGGGTATCTTTCAAACGATCGAGAGCCGCCAGACCACACATCTCATCGGAGAACAGGGGCACTTCCTTAATGGGGAGGGGACTGAAGTTGTCCTGAATTTCCTGGCGATACTGTTGCTGATTCTCCTTCCAGCGCTGGAAGAATGGGTCCGTGACCTGATCGGGAATAATCCGGTTGGCGATCACCAGATCGGTACTGACGTTGTACAGGCTCAGATAGGCATGGGCTCGCAGGGATTCTTTGATCACCATTTTTTCGGGATTGGTGACCAATCGCACAGAGGTCTGAGTGTTGTCCGTCAACACCTTTTCCAGGGCTTCAATCTGCTGATAAAACTCGTAAGGTGCATCCATCACTTCGTTATCTGGGAGGGAGAAGCCAGCCAGAGGCTTGAAGAAAGGTTCGAAGAGCGGGCGCAGGGCAGCGGACATCTTCTGCAGCGGTTTATAAAAGCGGCGCATATACCAGCCTGCTACTTCCGGCAAACTCAAGAGCCGTAGGGCAGTGCCCGTCGGGGCTGAGTCAATGATCAGCACCTCAAAATCACCCGCATCGTAGTGGCGTTTCATCCGCACTAGGCTGAAAATCTCATCCATGCCGGGTAGAATGGCCAGTTCCTCGGCTTCTACCCCTTCCAGCCCCCGGGCCTGTAGCACCTGAGTAATGTAGCGCTTCACGGCACCCCAGTTATTCTCTAGTTCCATCAGGGCATCCAGTTCAGCTCCCCAGAGCTGGGGGCGCACCGATCGGGGTTCATGCCCCAATTCCATATCAAAACTATCCGCGAGAGAGTGAGCCGGGTCCGTACTTAAGACCAGCGTGCGATAGCCCAACTCGGCACAACGTAGCCCTGTTGCAGCCGCAACAGAGGTCTTGCCGACTCCTCCCTTCCCTGTCATGAGAATCACGCGCATGGAAACCCAGCCTTAACCTTAGAAATGTTTACATTCTTTTACTTAGTATAGGACTTTGATGCTAGAAGGGGGCTCCATCCTTGATGATTCACCCTTGTGCCGCATGGGTTATCTACCATGGGCTCAAGGGCAGGCCATCCCCGTAAACGTCTGGGCTGTTTGGTCTGTAGCAACAATCTTGAGTTTTCCTCAGTCCGAGGGTTCTGAACCGGATGCCTCTTGCTAGACTGGGAACCAGGAGGAGTAGGTGAGGTGGTTACGGGTTAGCCGGGCAGACACTGTCAGGCTGATTCGAGGAAAGTCCGGGCTCCCGAAAGACCAGGCTTGCTGGGTAACGCCCAGTGCGGGTGACCGTGAGGATAGTGCCACAGAAATATACCGCCAGTTTGTCATGGGTCATTTGTCATGGGTCATGGGTTCGGAACGGACCCCCACAAATGACAAATGACGGATGACTAATATGGTAAGGGTGCAAAGGTGCGGTAAGAGCGCACCAGCGACATCGAGAGGTGTCGGCTCGGTAAACCCCGGTTGGGAGCAAGGTCGGAGGAACCAGGGTTGGTCTTTTTCCAGTTCCGTGTTTGGGTACCGCTAGAGGCGATTGGTAACAGTCGTCCCAGATAGATAACCACCCTCCCGGTTTTCCGGGAGAACAGAACCCGGCTTACTTCCTGCTCTTCCCCTTTATTTTCCTACCCTGTGAATTTGGCTCAGATCCTCAGGTCTATATTTCTGTATCGAGAATTTATTCACACCATACCGGATAAAACTCCATCATTATTTAGATTCTGATAAATCTTCTGATCAACCCATGTGCTCTTTTCCTGACTGACCTAGGATGGTTGTGTGATTAGGATCATGTTCAGTTTGTGATCACTGAACTGCTCCAGCACCTGAGGGTAACCCTGTGGATTCACTTCTGTTGAGAAATCATGTTTCAACCTGATCGGCTACTCGTGATCAGTGAGCGGCAACGATGTGGCTTGATCCTCCGCAATGAGTATATTGCTACCTTTGCTGGTCCGGGTGCCGCTATTGGCAGTTCGTTGGAGGCAGGCTACCAACAAGTCATTGAGATTGGGACACCCCAACTTTTATCCGTGACCAGTCGATCAGAACGGCAGCAGGCTTTCAGTCGGAGGATCCAATGGATTCGGTGGCTCCAGCAAATGTGTAGTTATCCAGAAGCAACCGTAAGGGCTGAAAAATTGCTGGCTGGATTTGAGGCTTTTTTTGGGCAATCTACCCTTGCGACGCTCTCTGATGACATTCTGGCAGCCTTAATTGGGGTCTTACCTCAGACGATGGCGCTGGTCCGATCGCAGCAGTCCTCCCAGAACAACCTGCAAACCCTGATCTCCCTGCAAAATCGGCCCCAGGGGGATGTGGCCATGGCCCCCCGATCGGCATGGTCCCAGGGGATCGAGCCCGTGAGTCACTCCAATGGTGCTGCCTATCCTGGGCAGGCTCATTCCTTGCTCTTTTCAGCGTAGGGTTGAAAGCAGTAGAATTTGCGATCTGGGGGTTGGAGGACTTTGCTGGCAGAGGCTGTTTTTCCCGCTCCTGCAAAATTTTTGTTGTCATGTGCGAGTTCAGGATGCATGAGCAGGTTGAGTGATCTAACAAGGCAGGCCCAACTGCAATCCCTCTTGCAACGGTTGGAGGTCTCTGAGCATCATCCGGTCAATTGGTCCTTGCTGGATCGAGCCCTGACCCACCCCAGTTTGGCCACTAAAGACAATTATGAACAACTGGAGTTTGTCGGGGATGCGGTGGTGCGGCTGGCCGTTGCCGAATTTTTATACCAGCATTATCCCCAGAGTGCGGTCGGTGAATTTGCAGCGATTCGGTCTGTCCTGGTCAGCGATCGCATCCTGGCTCAAATTGCCGATCACTATGGTTTGGAAGCTTACCTGCTGATTGGGAACAGTGCTGCGAATGATCAGGCTGGCCGAGAATCTCGGTTGGCCGAAGCCATGGAAGCTCTGTTGGGGGCGCTCTATTTAAGTACCCATAGTTTAGAGTTGGTTCTCCCCTGGCTCAGTCGCGATCTGGACCAGTTAGCCCGCAAAGTCCTTCTGGACCCGGCCCGACAAAACTACAAAGCGGCCTTGCAGGAATGGACGCAGGGCCGATATAAGGTCCTGCCGGAATATCGCGTTCAGGAACTCGATCGAACTCCAGATAGCCCCCAGCGCTTTACTGCCGAAGTCTGGTTGGGGGAGCAATCCCTGGGCCAGGGGCAGGGCCGATCGATTAAAGCTGCAGAGCAGGCCGCTGCTCAGGCTGCTTTTCTTGCCTTGCAGGCCCAGAATTTAGCTTAAAATTGCTTCATGTCTAACCCAATTCATCTTGCGATCCTGGGGGCGGGACGCTGGGGCACCCACCTGGTGCGCAATTTTCTCTCCCACCCCCAGGCTAAGGTTGTTGCTGTTGTTGACCCTAATTTAGATTGCCTGGCCCGTCTGGCCGAACGTCTGGATTTAACTGGCATTACCACAGCCACCGATTGGACGATCATCCATCAATTACCTCAGGTCGATGCCGTTGCGATCGTCACCCCTGCCAGCACCCACTATGGCCTGATTCGGGCTGCGTTGGAGCAGGGGTATCATGTCTTGGCCGAAAAACCCCTGACTTTAACCGTTCAAGAAAGCCTGGAGTTGTGCCATCTAGCCCAGAAGCAGCAACGCCAGTTGGTGATTGATCATACCTATCTGTTTCATCCTGCTGTTCGGCAAGGCCAGTCAACAGTGGCATCGGGCGTTTTAGGTGATCTGCGGTACGGATATGCTGCCCGCACCCATCTGGGGCCTGTCCGACAGGATGTTGATGCCCTGTGGGATCTCGCCATCCACGACATTGCTATTTTTAACCATTGGTTGGGAGAATTTCCCTGCTCGGCTGAGGCGCGGGGGATGATCTGGTTGCAGCCCCAGCTTAAAGTTGTTGAGATATTCCCAGAAGGGCTCTCTGACCTGGTTTGGGCTAAATTAACCTATCCCAGTGGCTTTCAGGTCCTGATCCATCTCTGCTGGTCTAATCCTGATAAACAGCGACGATTAACGGTTGTGGGCAGTCAGGCGGCCCTGATCTTTGATGAACTGGCGGAGACACCCCTGGTGTTGCAACGGGGGGCATTTGAGTGCCTGGTCCGTAAGCCCAATACTCCGCCGACCTACTCTCCCATTCACCAGAACCGCGAGGTGATTGAGCTGCAACCTGCTGAACCCTTGAGAGAAGTTTGCACCCACTTTCTAAACTGTGTGGCAACCAATCAGCCATCCCAGATATCCTCGGGCTGGTTGGGAACTCGTCTGGTGAAAATTCTGACTGCGCTCACAACCTCCCTGAACCAGGGGGGATTGCCGATCGCCCTGACCTATGATGAAGTGACATCAGCATAAGCGGTTGCAGGTGGCTGGGTGATTTCCCGGGTTACCATCTCCACCGGCAGGGGCAAAATGGCATCTACCGTTGTCCCCTGACCCACTCCCGCACTGTAAAGCTGCACATCTCCACCCATCAAGCGCATCAGATTGCGGGAGATGGCCAATCCCAGACCTGTGCCCTCAAATTTGCGGGTGGTGGAGCCATCGACCATGACAAAGGGACGAAACAGTTTGGACTGCTGACCCGGATCAACACCAATCCCCGTATCCTGAACCGAGACGATCACCACCGGCTGCTCCGACCCCAACCGATGTAACGACATCAGGTCAGAGTGGGTTGAGATGGTAATACTTCCCTGCTCTGTAAATTTCACGGCGTTGCAAACAATGTTGAGTAATACCTGCTTGAGCTTGGCTACGTCTGCCAGCACAATCAGGGGGCTCTCTAAATCAGCCAGCTTGAGATTCAGTCCTTTTTCCTGAATGGGGACAACCTGCAGGTCAATCACCTCTTTCAGAACCTGATGTAAATTAATGGGCTCTAGGGTAACTGATAGTGTCCCGGCTTCAATCTTGGCGATATCCAGCAAATCATTGATGATATTGAGCAAATGTACGGCTGCTTCATCTGCTCGTTGCAGAAATTCTTGCTCCTCTTCTGGGCCATCGCAGCATCCATCTCGCACTAAACGAATGCAGCCGATGATGGCATTCAACGGTGTTCGCAGTTCATGGGAGGTATTGGCTAAAAATTCACTCTTTAATTGATTGGCTGCCTGAGCTGCCTGCCATGCAGTTTCCAGCTCAGTCGCCCGGTCCTCTAGGCGATTCACCATGCTGTCTAAAGCCTCAGCCAACTGGCTTAATTCCCGAATCTTGAAGTCTTTGGGCAACAGGTTAAGCGGACTCTGAGTGGCCAGGGCCGAGCCGTGGGTGGAGATCGGGTCTTCCAGGTCGAGGGGGGAAGGATAGGGACTGGAACTCCCCTCGATCGTGGAGGTATCTGTATGTCGCCGCTGAATTTGCAGGGCATACTGGCCTAACTTTTCTAAGGGGCGAGAGAGTTCTCGGGCCATATACAGGGTGGTTAAAAACAGGGTCATCAGCAGCACAATCGTCAGGATGACCAGAATTTGCTTAATGCCCTCCAGTCGGGCCAAGGCGTTGTCCCAACGGGTTACAGCCAGAACAGCCCAGGTATGGTTGCGATCGGTCGTCATGGGCACCTTAATCGTGGTGTAGCCAATCAGCCAGGTTGGATCCTGGTCTGACCCTTCGAGTAACTCGAAGCTAGACTTTTTCCGATTCAGGGCATTCTCCAGAATATTCTGAAAGCGAGCCGTCTCCTGCTCCTGGCTGATGTTACGCCCGACTTGCCGTCCATCCGGGTAGGCCAGGATCGTTCCTTGTTTATCAAGCACTACGGTATAACCGGTGAGTGAGCCTGGACGGTCTACCCCGATCTGTTGGGGACGATTCAAAGCCACCTGAATACTCAGGGCATAGCGGAGTTTGCCCTGGCGATCGTACACAGGAGCGCTCAGAACAATCCGAAGTTGGCCCTTGCGGCCCATTTGAGTTGATTGGTTCGGTAGGGTTGTTGGAGAAATATAGACCACCGATCGATCCAAGGGCATTTGAGTTTGCTGCTGTGGCCAGGCATTCAGCTCCAGTCCTTGTTCTGTCTCAGAGGCCCGACGGTTAGGAAAGAGGGGGAATTGTCCCTGACTACAGGTCGTTGTCACCACCCGACCGGACTGCAAATCCGTTAGTTCACTGCATTGGGCCTGGGGAGGCAACTGTTGCTGAATTTGATTGAGAAACAGGACTGGTTCAGCAGTTGGGCCTGTGTAGAGTGGGTAGGTGCCACTGAGGGTGAGCAGATGGGCTTGTAGAGAGGTGATGGTCTGTTGAATGTCTTCTGCTTTCCGAATCGCGCTTTCGGTTAAATTCTGGCGAACAGTCTCCAGCAAAACGGAACGAGCTTTGCGATAGGCCACAACCTCTCCGATCAGCAAGACAGGCACACTGAGCAAGAGAATCCTGGCCAGCAAGACTCGACGAAATGAGGAGTGGCCCAGCATACCCATAGGAGACCCTGACCTCGGTAACACAACGTCCAGCACTCATTATTCTAATCATTTGGAGGAGAACTCGTCCTCAGCGGCTTAAGGCGAAACCGATAGGGCTGCCTTGATTTGGTCAATTAAGTCATGCATGGATAAGGAGGGAGAGAGGACGCGGGTGACTACCCGTTGAATGAGCAAATTTTCTGACTCGATCGACGCCTCAGGGCTGTCTGGAGAGCCAGTCTTACCTTCTCCTTGCTTCCGATAGTCTAACACCAGAATGGGGGGCTTCTCCTCCAGTCGGTCCAGGGTCCGGAGTGTGTTGATCAGGATCTGCTGCATGGAAGATTGGCTGGTTGGATGAAATTCATCGCGGAGATAAATCAGTAATAAATCAATGCTCTGGTACTGAATCTGTCGGAGCACCTCTAACCAGGAAGACCCAATCAAACCCCTGAAACCGGCTGACTCAATATAGTGGGTTAAAACTTGCAGCCATTCTCTGGCACTTAAGGCTCCGGCCTGATCAGCCCCTCCTGGGGAGAAGAACGCCTCATCCACCAGAAGCGTCGGATCAATCATGAGAATATTGGGTTTCCAACTCACACCAGCGGCGACCTGAATTACCTGCAACAGGGTTGGCAGATCCGGATGGTTGCCATAGGCAGATGTTGCCATCGGTGCAGCCAGGCAGGGAAAGACGGATAGCTTCTTCACCTGGTTTGCGGCCTGGGTCATCTCATTAGTCAGGGTAATCACTGGCAAAGAGACGAGAAAGTCTTGTTGGCTGAGCGCTTCCATATAGGTGTCTGGTTCAGGCACCATGGCATTGACGACAATCAAATCGGGCTTCCATACCCGTGCCATCAGTTCTGCCTGTTCCAGATCATCCACCTCCAGCACCCGATGTTGATGAAATTGCAGAGACTCACCCAGAGTATCCAGGGCCTGGCCGGGGGTACTGAGCAGCAGAATCGTTAGGCTGGAGGAGCCGCTCTGGACTGCGGAGGTATTCCAGACTTGTTGCATGAGCTGGGCCACAATCTGGTCTAGGGCGTTGGCCCGAATCGGTAGGCTCAAGAAACCATCGGCCTGGTGCCGATCGGCCTGCTCCTTCTCGGCTCGGGTTGCTGTCACCACAACCGGAATATGGCGGGTATCTGCATCCGATTTCAAAAGGGTGAGGACATCCCATCCAGAGAGCAGGGGCAACAGGGGATTGAGAAACACAATACAGGGTTGTAATCGGCGCGTCTTTTCTAAGGCTTCCGTTCCAGAACGGGCGATCGCAACCCGATACCCGAGCCGACTTAACTGGTCACCCAGTTCATCAATGTAGCGAGGCACTCCCTCCACAATCAGGACCAGACGGTTGCTATAGCGCTGGGGTGGTAGTAAGGAGCGCTTTTGTACGTTCGTCTCATCTCGATTGTGTTGTGGGGGGATGGGGGGCAAGAGCAAGGTGAATTGACTGCCTTGCCCCTCCTTCGAGACGAAGGTGACATCTCCGCCATGGAGACGGGCAAGGCGCTGGGTGACGACTAAACCCAGACCGGTACCTTCAAACCGACGGGTCATCGGATTTTCCAGTTGCTGAAATTTCTGGAAAATGAGATGTTGTTTATCTTCCGGGATGCCAATCCCCTTATCCCAGACTGTGAAAGCGATCCAGCCTTCCCAAGGGCTCACCTTGAGCCCGACTTCCCGATCCACTTCCGTGAATTTGAGGGCATTGGACAGCAGATTGCCAAGCATCTGATGCAACCGGGCTTCGTCGGCTACCAGGGTCTTCAAGGTCGGCTCAATTTCTATCAGGACTGGCCGCTCACTGGTTCCTTTTTCGACAGTGCCCCTATCAGTAGTACTAATTGAAAGATGCTGAGCATAGGTACAGGCCCGTTTACAGATCTCTTCAATGTAAACCGGTTCCAGCAGTAACTCGAGCTGCCCAGTTTCCATGCGAGTCAGGTCCAGGATGTCGTTCACGATCGCCATCAAATGCCGACCGCTCTGATGAATCAGGTGCGCATACCGGATCTGCCGCTCGTTGAGCTTACCCAGAACCGGTTCCTTCAATAGGCTGGATAGCCCTAACACTGCTGTCAGGGGGGTTCTCAGCTCATGGCTAATACAGGATAAAAATTCATCCTTGAGGCGATTCAGTTGGATCAGATCCGCATTCTTAGCAGTCAACTCTCTGGCCACCTGGTACTGCTCAGTTCTATCCTGGGCCAAAACTAACCAGAGATTTTCCTGTAGATTCAGGTCTGGATATGCAGAGACCCCCACCGCTGGGTCTGCTGGATTGAGCCCTAAGGTTGCCAGCGTGAAGCTGTCGGAGTAGGATTTTTTTACGCCCGAAATGGTTTGGAGCAAGGGAATCTTCGTAAACTGCCAAACCTGCTCCAGGCCATTTTTCAAGGTGCAGGTGCAGATGCAGGTATTGGGCTCTGTACCCAATTGACAGAGGTTTGCTGAAACCTGATAGGAAGCATTTGCAATTTCGGTGGCCTCTGCCCTCGATCGTTGGGGCCGCAGGCGCTCTTTGCGCATCCCTGGCAGGGGTTGAGTCAGTTCTGTGTTCGAGTTGGGTTCTAGACAGATGGCTGCTTCCTGCCGAATCCAGGCTGGATCCTGGAAGTTGGCAACCTGCTGGATCCAGCCTGGATTCTGAGCCACAACCCGCCCTGTAGAAGTTTGCAGCATCAAGGGCATGGGGAAATGATCCAGCAGTTCTGTCAGGAGCAACATCAAACTTTGGGCCAGACCCTTCTCAACAGGAGGGGGCAGACCGGTTCCCAAGATCTGCTTGGGTTCTGGAGGAGAAGGTGGCCTGCCCCTTTGCACAACCTTGATCAATCGCAGGGGATCGAGTAACCCTAAAAAGACTCCCCCATCATCTACCAGAGCTAACGGCAATGGGTCCTCTGGTTGCTGTAGGAGCTGGGTACTCAATTGCTGGAAGTCTGAGGTATGGGTCAACAGGGTCAGGGGCTCAAGGATCGTGGGGGCCGCTTCTAACAGAGTATGCTGAAGGTTGGAACCGCTATGATCAGGATCTGAATTCTGAGAAGATTGGTGTAACCGGATCATGGACAGGGGGAGATGCTCTCCCTCTGCGATAGATTGGGGAAAGAGATGTAGCGTCAGCCGACTCAACCTGATCAGGCCCATAGGGTACTGATGGTGATCCACAACGACCAAGCACTCACAATTCTCTTTGATAAACGTATTCAGCACCATCCAGAGACTGGTGGTTTGACTACAAGTAGGAACCGGAATGGCGAATTCTTTGAGGGAACTAAAGTACATCGTGGCGAGGCATAGGATATGGAAGCGGGATCACCACTACAGACTTTATTATGACGCGACACAAATTAAGTTGAGAATTTGTGCAACTACAATTAATGTTTGAGGAGATATGGGCATGATTGTTAAATTAACTTGAATATCTCCGTATAATCACCCAGAAAATTAATGCCTGGATAGAGGACATTTTAGAGATTTTGCAGCCCCAACTTTGTATTTGTACACTCATTAGTTCCGATAAATTGGCTCAATCACTGTTGCAGAACTTGGGTCAAGATTCGCATTCCATCACTTCTTTTCGAAGTCAGAGAGAACTGCTTGATTTTATTGAACAACGGGGTCAGGTAGATTGTTTGATCCTGGAAGGTCGAGAAGTTGTGGCTCAGGTCCTAGCCCAGTTGAGCGCTCTCCAGATTCTATTGCCGACGGTTGTCCTGGTGGAAGCGCTGAACACGGCTCAAAAGCAACTTGCCAACTCAGCCGACAATCCTGATGTTCAGCCTAGCCGATCTCTTGACGATCCTGCAGAAAACGCGCTTGAAAAACGGGCTCAGGAATTCAGTAAAGAGCCGTCTGAATCAGTATTTGCAAGTCATGCGGCTGTGATCTACGTGCCAGCGAATTGCCTTGATCAAATTTCTGATTTTCTCCACCGGGCTATTACCCAGTTTTTGCAGATTCTCCCCAGTGTTGATGCATTTCATCTTCCTGTTCCTTCTGAAGCCTCTTCTCAACCCACAAGTTCACCATCTCTCATGCCGCAACACCAGCGTTTAGCCCAAAAACTAAAGGAGCGATTAGGGTATCTGGGTGTGTATTACAAGAGAAATCCTGAAATTTTCTTTCGCAATTTGTCTCCGGAAGAGAAACAAGAATTTCTAGATCAATTGAAGTTGGATTACAAAGAGATTATTCTTAGCTATTTCACTAAGGATCCAACCCAGCTTAACCAGGAGATCGATGCTTTTGTAAATACTGCATTTTTTACTGATATTTCTGTGTCGCAAATTGTTGAAACGCACATGGAGATCATGGATGAATTTTCCAAGCAATTGAGATTAGAAGGAAGAAGTGAGGAAATTCTACTGGATTATCGATTGACTTTGATTGATATAATTGCTCACCTGTGTGAGATGTACCGTCGCTCTATTCCCAGGGAAAGTTAACTTTTAAGTATTTTCTACTATGAGTCCTTCAAAAAAAACGTACATTCTCAAGCTCTATGTTGCGGGAAATACACCTAACTCTGTGCGGGCTTTAAAGACTCTCAACGAAATCCTAGAGAATGAGTTTCAGGGCGTGTATGCACTCAAGGTAATTGATGTTTTGAAGAATCCACAACTGGCTGAGGAAGATAAAATTCTAGCCACCCCAACCCTCGCTAAGATTTTGCCGCCTCCAGTCCGTAGAATTATTGGTGATTTATCCGATCGAGAAAAAGTCCTGATTGGTCTAGACCTTTTATATGATGAACTCCGAGAGGATGAACCACGCAGTTAATACACCCGTTTAGACAATACCAAGCAGGAGACTGAGTAAACCTTGTTCCTAGCGAATTTATGAATCAGGATAGTCAACCTAAGAAAAAAGAAGAACCCCAATTAACCGGAATCCAAAAAATTCGGACCCTGATTGAGGGATTTGACGATATCAGTCATGGGGGTCTACCGGTGGGTAGAACGACCCTGCTCAGTGGCACCTCTGGCACTGGAAAAACTCTGGTGGCAGTCCAGTTTCTCTACAATGGTATTGTCAATTTTGATGAACCTGGTATCTTCGTCACATTCGAGGAATCCCCTACCGACATCATCAAGAATGCCTATAGCTTTGGCTGGGATCTGCAAAGTCTGATTGATGACGGCAAGCTGTTCATTCTGGATGCCTCTCCAGATCCAGAAGGCCAGGATGTGGTGGGTAATTTTGACCTATCTGCTTTGATTGAGCGGATTCAATATGCCATTCGGAAATATAAGGCGAGACGGGTCTCGATTGATTCGGTCACGGCGGTGTTTCAGCAGTATGATGCAGCCTCAGTGGTGCGGCGGGAGATCTTCCGTCTGGTGGCTCGTCTGAAGCAGGTCGGGGCGACCACGATCATGACCACGGAGCGGGTGGAGGAATATGGTCCAGTGGCCCGCTTTGGGGTGGAAGAATTTGTCTCTGATAACGTAGTGATTGTTCGTAATGTCCTGGAAGGCGAACGGCGGCGGCGCACGATCGAAATCCTCAAATTGCGGGGCACCACCCATATGAAAGGGGAATATCCTTTCACCATTACCAACCAGGGGGTCAATATCTTTCCGCTGGGGGCGATGCGGCTGACCCAGCGATCGTCCAATGTACGGGTGTCCTCTGGGGTCAAAACCCTGGACGAAATGTGTGGCGGTGGTTTCTTCAAAGATTCGATCATCCTGGCCACCGGCGCAACCGGGACTGGCAAAACTCTCCTGGTCAGCAAATTTATCCAGGATGCTTGCCTCCGGGGCGATCGAGCTATTCTATTTGCCTATGAAGAATCCCGAGCCCAACTCTCCCGCAATGCCTACTCCTGGGGCATTGATTTTGAGGAGATGGAACAAAAGGGCCTGCTGAAAATTCTCTGTACCTATCCGGAATCTGCTGGTCTGGAAGATCACCTCCAGATTATCAAGTCGGAAATCGCTGAGTTCAAACCCTCCAGGATTGCGATCGACTCCCTGTCAGCTCTGGCGCGCGGGGTGAGTAACAATGCCTTCCGTCAGTTTGTCATCGGGGTTACCGGCTTCGCTAAACAGGAGGAGATTACGGGCTTCTTCACCAACACGACGGACCAATTTATGGGGTCCAACTCAATCACGGACTCCCACATCTCCACCATCACGGACACCATCCTGATGCTGCAGTACGTTGAGATTCGAGGCGAGATGTCTCGAGCCATCAACGTCTTCAAGATGCGGGGATCCTGGCATGACAAAGCCATTCGGGAATACACTATCAGCGAGGATGGACCGGAAATCAAAGACTCCTTCCGGAACTTCGAGGGGATTATCAGTGGTTCCCCCACCCGGGTTACGGTCAGTGAAAAGACAGAGCTATCCCGGATTGTCAAAGGGGTGCAGGAGAAAATTGGTGAGGATGGGGAGACTCTAAAGGGGATCTCTCAAGAAGGGATCAACCCATCCTAGGAGCCCACTGATGCAGACTTCCAATCTAAAACTTGGAGATCCTTATGGGCAAACTCACCAGCAGTATGATCAATGGCATGATTGGGGCTATTGTGCTCCCCGGATTCGTTGCCTGTGCTGAGGCAAAGCCTGTGTTGCGATCGGGCACGACTAACGGGATCCTGTCGGTTGGGAATCTGAAACGCACCTACCGGATTCACCTACCCCCCCGCTATGACGATAAGACTCGGTTGCCCTTGGTGATTGTCCTCCATGGCTTTGGCGGGAATGGCCGTAATGGTTTGGAGCAGGGCAAATGGATTGAAAAGTCTGAGCGTGAGGGCTTTCTGGTGGTGGGTCCAGAAGGGGTTCTCAAGCAGCCTGGTCAGCGTGAAAGCTTCTTGAGAAACCCCCGTTCCTGGAATAGTGGTCCGAAAGAAACACCAGCCGCCGTCCGTCAGGTTGATGATGTTGGCTTTATGCGAGCCCTGATCGACCACCTCCTGGCAACAGGTTGGGTGGATGAAAACCGCATTTATGTCACAGGGTTTTCCAATGGGGCAGCCATGACCTTTCGTGTTGGCCTGGAGTTGTCCGATCGGATCGCTGCCATCGCCCCTGTCTCCAATACCCTGCTGGTCCAGCCCCAGCCATTGCAGCGACCGGTTTCCCTGCTCCTGCTGTTTGGTACTGCTGACCCAATCAACCCGATGACTGGGGGGCAAGTGACCCGATCGGGCCAGACCATCACCCGGCCTGCTGCAATTGACAGTTGGAAAACCTGGGCGCAGCTCCTGCAATGTCCAGCAGAGCCCCAGATCATTTACGATCGCGATGGGGTCAAGGGCAGAGCCTTCCGGCCCTGTACCGCTGATGCAGAAGCCCTGTTTTACACCGTTGAGGGGATGGGGCATGTCTGGCCGGGGGGGCGCAATTACCTGCCAGAGCGCACAATTGGGAAAAGCTCGAATGCGATCGATGCCACAGACCTGATCTGGGAATTTTTCCGCCGCCATCCGAAAAAACAGATCAGGGCCTCTCTGGGAATCGGGCTGTAAATGAGCGGGCATCACCGGGCCGATAAGATGGCCATAGGGGGTGCTGCTGCTCGATCGTTGCCCTGATCACCATATCTATGCAGCCGGGAGGGGAATTATGGTCCGACTCAAGTTCTGGCAATGGATGGTGCTGGCCCTGCCGATCGTCAGCATCATCTCCTTCGTCCTGATCGCTGCCGGAATTCAGATTCAGGCCTGGGGCCTGAGCTGGATCTGGGCTTTATTGATCCTGGTGTTTGTCGGCTGGCGCTGGTTACTCGTCCATTGGACCCGTCCCCTGATCACCCAGGTTGAAGCCGTCGTGGCTGAAGTCAACCAGGAACTGGAAGTCTCCAGGGCTGACAAGACCGCCCTGCTCCCAGACAGCGACCCGACCCGCCAGGCCGAAGCTATTCTCCACCATCTCCTGGTTTCAGCCCAGGCTGATCTTCCGATCTGGGAAGACTGGCCCACTTTCTGGCAACGCTGTCAGTATCTGGTTAGAGAAATCGCCCATCTCTACCATCCAGAAGTCAAATATCCCCTGCTCAATATCTACGTGCCCCAGGCTGCCACACTGCTACGGGGCACAGTCGATGATCTGGCTCAGTGGCTGCACAAGTTGTCTCCCGTTCTGAATCAAGTTACCCTTGGGCAGGCTGTCCAGACCTACGAGGTCTATCGCCAGTTGGAACCCTCTGCCCGCAAACTCTGGCAGGTCTGGAATTGGGCTCAGTGGCTCTTGAATCCAGCGGCAGCCTTGGCTCGTCAGGTCAGCCAACGATCGGGCAACCAGGCCAATCAGCAGCTTCTGGTCAACCTCAGCCAGCTTCTGCGGGAAGCCGCCCTGCGGAATCTATGTCGGCAGGCGATCGGGCTTTACAGTGGCACCACCCTGCCCCCTAGTTTGGCCTCACCTGCTCCACCGCCAGCCAAAACCCAGACCTTACAAACGATCCTGGCCCAGGCAGAGCCATCGGATGAGATCGGGCCGCAACCCGTTCAGATTTTGCTGGTTGGGCGCACGGGCGCGGGCAAAAGCAGCCTGATCAATACCCTGTTTCAGTCAGAACAAGCTGCTGTAGATGTGCTACCCAACACTGATCAAATTCAGAGTTACCGCTGGCAGGTGAGTAGCGGCCAAGAACTGGTCCTGTGGGATACACCAGGCTATCAGCCCCTAAACCGCCCCGACCTCCAAGAGCAGGTGTTGGACCATCTCACCCAGGCTGATGTACTTCTGCTGGCCACACCAGCTCTAGATCCCGCTCTACAGATGGATATCGACTTCTTGCAAAAACTCCGAGCGCAAGTTGCCGATTTGCCCACGATCGTGATTGTGACTCAGGTTGATCGGCTGCGGCCCATGCGGGAGTGGCAGCCTCCCTACGACTGGCAGTGGGGCGATCGACCGAAGGAAGTGGCCATCCGGGAAGCCACCCAGTATCGAATTCAACAGTTGGGGGATTGGTGCGATCGGGTGCTACCTCTGGTTGCAGCCGATGGAACGACGGGACGAATTGCTTGGGGGGACGATGTCCTGGCTGCGACTCTGATAGAGGTCATGGATCCGGCCAGACAGATTCGGTTGGCTCGCTTTCTCCGCGATCGGGAAGCCCGAGCGATCGCAGCCGCCCAAATCATTGATCACTATACCTTTCAGATGACCACGACCCAGGGATTAACCGCCTTTCTGAAGAGTCCGGTGCTACAGTTCCTGTCTACCCTGATCACGGGTTCTCCCAGTTTGGCCTATCTGCTGGCCGAACAAATTCCGATGGAACAATTGCCGATCGTGATTGGCAAACTCCAGATGGCCTATGACCTGTTCTCCCTGCTCAGTCCCGACGGTTCGAATCCTGGCAGCTTTGACCTGCTTAGCCTCTGGCCCCTGTTGCTAGAAAATCCGGAACCCCCCGATCGCAATGCCTGGGCTTTTGGCCATGCCCTGGTTGAATACTGGACCCAACAGCTCACAGTAGGGCAACTGCAAGCCCGTTTCGAAGATTACCTCCGACAAAGTTGATTCACATCCTTCACTTCATCCATGGGATGACTCTCTAAGTAACTTTGCACCCAATTACAACTCTCCCGCAAGACTTCATTTGGGCTCCACCGCAGGTTCCAGACAATAATTCGGCCTGTATTATCCGATGAAATTAATTTTTGGCCATCCGGACTGAATTTGAGACTCATCACCGCGCCATCATGACCCGGGAGGGTGCGGAGTTCCTGCCCGGCTAGGCTCCACAGTCGGATCACCCGATCGGCTCCCCCAGTCGCCAGGATTTGACCATCCGGGCTGAACTCCACATCAAACAATTTTTTTCGGGATGCGGGAATGGTTCGCAGTTCTTTTCCCGCCATACTCCACAGACGGGCTGTATTATCCATACCGGCAGTGGCAAAGAGGGTTCCTTGAGGGCTGATCGCCAGATCCATCATCCAACCGACATGTCCTTTGGCCACCGCCAGTTGCCGCCCCTGCAAAGTCCAGATCCGGATCGTCTCATCCCAACCGATCGTCACCAGCGTCTGGCCATCGGGACTAAACCGAACCTTGCGGGCATCTTCCGTATGCCCGGTCAGAGTGGTTATTAACTGCCCCCTGCGCGTCCACAACTTCACGGTTTTATCGCGACTGGCTGTGGCAAGGATTTGCCCATTCGGACTAAACGCCACATCCAGCACCAGATTCTGATGACCGATCAACTTCACCAGCAGCTGACCCTGCAGGGTCCAGAGGCGGGCCGTGCCATCATAACTGGCGGTAGCGATCGTCTGCCCATCCGGACTGAAGGTCACCGCCGCCACCGAGTCCTCATGTCCAACCAGGGATGCCTGATATTGCAAGGGATTCAGGCTCCAGAGTTGAACTATTTTATCTGTACCAGCCGTGGCCAGCAGGCGGCCATCCGGACTGAAACTGACATCACTCGCCAGGGGTTCATGGCGCAGAAAACTCCTGACCTGGGGAGACCAGAGTTTCACTGTGCCGTCTACACTGGCGGTGGCGATCGTCTGGCCATCCGGGCTGAACTCCGCATCCCAAACCCAATTCTCATGGCCATCCAGGGTTTCCAGATATTGGCCATCCCAACTCCACAGCTTGACCTGATTATCAGAACCAGCCGAAAGCAGGGTCCGCCCATCTGGACTGAAGCGCACCCTCATCACACTGGCCTGATGACCAGACAAGGTTTTTAGGGGGCGTCCAGCCAGAGTCCAGAGGCGAATACTTTTATCCAGGCTACCGCTACTGGTCGCGATCGTCTGCCCATCTGGACTGAAGTCCACACTGTTGACACCATCCAGATGGCCTTTAAGGGTTTGCAGTTCCCGCCCCTCGAAAGTCCATAGTTTGGCGGTTCGATCGTAGCTGGCGGTGGCTAGAGTTCTACCATCCGGGCTAAACCTGACTTCCAACACCGGTCCCTGATGCCCCACCAATGTCCTCAGCAGTTGGCCCTGCAAATTCCATAATTTGACTGTTCCATCCTCACTCGCCGTTGCCAGAGTTTGACCATCCGGACTGAAACAGGCACTATGAATTTTATCCCGATGCCCGGTCAGGGTGAACAGTTCCCGCCCCGATCGGGTCCAGAGCTTGGCTGTCCCATCAAAGCTGGCTGTGATCAGGGTTTGACCATCCGGGCTAAAGCTGACACTCCGGACCTCGGCCCTGTGCCCGCTCAGGATTCTGATCATCTGCCCCTGGGCTGTCCAGAGCCGCACGGTACGATCGCTACTGGCCGTCGCCAGCCTGCTGCCATCCGGACTAAAGCTGACCGCAAAGATGGTGCCTTGGTGACCTTCTAAACGATTCCGTTCTCGAATCTTGTAGAATGCCTCGGCTAAAACCTGATTGGCCTGAGTTTGCAGCTTTTGCTGGAAAGGCTTGTCCAACAACCAGGCGGCCCCCAAAGAATGGTTCAGCTTTTGTAGCTTGCCCACCCCTCGCAAACTGGTGAGCAGGGCCTCGAAGTCTTTATGGGACGCCAGCAAAGCCTGGGCATAAGCCGTAATCACCTCACTCTCACTGAGTTCTGCCTTTTTCCGTTCCAACTCTGCCCTCCAGGCAAACGTCACTGCCAGCACGCTGAGGAGAGCCAGAATACACCCGGAGACGATCGAAACCCTCAAGAGCTGTTTCAAACTGGCCACTTTCTCCGTCGCTCTGGCCAATTGTTCCGCTTTTAAATGAGCTTCAACTCTTTGATTTTCTAGCTCCTGACTGGCGGCCAGAAATTGATAGTCAATATCGGTTAAATTCTTGCCCTCGGCCCAGGCTTTCGCCCGATGCAGCGCCTCTCCCTGTAACAGGAATTGTTTGTCCTGCCCTTGAGCCGCCAACCACCCCTTGAGCATGATTTCATAGTCATGGGGACGGAGATTAGCCAGCTCTTTTTCAACCCATTTCTGATCAAAAATGATTTGATAAATGGGATTACGCAGATGCAAGGTACTGCCTGTTTTTGAAATCAGCCCTGATAGACGCAGGTCAATTTCTTCGATGCTTTCCTGAGCCTGGATTTCCCCTTGCATCAGAACTTGTTGATACAACCCTAAAATGCGCGCTTTGCGAGGATTCGGATTGTTAGGCGAATCTCGCATAATGCGATCGCGTATGGTTTTTAAGTGTTCTGGAATATCCTGAGCTTCCCAGTTCTGAATAATGTTTTCATAGATAAATTTCTCGATCCAGGGAGCCTCCTTACCCTCTGGAATCTGACAATCTGAGGCCTGAATTAAGCGACATATTTTTTGTGTCAGAAAGGGTTGCCCCCCCGTCCACTTTAAAATTTCCTGTAAGACCTGCTCCGGGTGAGAGGTATTATCCAGCAACCCAATCCCCAGCGGTTGTTGGACCTCTTCCAGGGTAAATCCCACTAGATCGATTTCCTGCCCAATATTAAAAGGACTTCTGCCTTTGTCTGCCATTAAATCGGCAGGATTGGCCACCCCAATCAATACAAAGGTCAAGCGGCGGAACGTAAGATGATCGGGACGTTTGTTATAGCAGGCTCGAATCAGGGCAAAAAAGTCATCTCTAGGAAAATTATCCAGGCTTAAAATACTATCGATTTCATCCAGGAAGATAACCACAGGTTGCAGAATTTCTTTGAGTAGAATTGACTCAAAAAAGTCTTCCAGGAGCTTACATAAGCTCACAGATTTTTGTTCCAACCAAGCATCAATATCAACCTTTTCATTGAGATTAAAACTGCTGACTAAATCATAAATAACTGAGGCATACCATTGCTCAGGCGTCACACCCTGGCAACCAATACCACTTAAATCGATCGCGGCACAGACAAATCCCTCTGCCTGTAAACGCTGCATTACCTGCACGCGCACGCTGGATTTACCCATCTGGCGAGAGTTAAAGACATAGCAAAACTCCCCTGCTCTGATGGCCTCATACAACTTCCTATCTGCCTGCCGGGTCACATAGGTGGGGTCATGGGCCAGTAAGCTGCCGCCTACCCGGTATTCAACAGATGAAGGATTACGTGAAGGAAGGGAAAGAGTCATAGGTCATACCCTTCAAAATCATGAAAGGACTACCAACCCAACGCCAGTTCACTGGTTCAGTTCAGGTTGGTTTGAGTAAGCGATCCAGAAAGTATTGACGGTAGAGTTCGCAACGGGAAACCACTTCATTCCCCTGCAGATGGATCAGGCCCAGGCCATTGAGCTTAAAGGCCAGTTCGGGGTCTAACCGAACGGGTTCAGTTTGAGTCATCACAGCTTGAATCGCTGTGGACAGCTCAGGATGTTCTTTCAAATTGTGCAAATGCCGCCTCAGATGATCGCCATAAATCCCCGATTCTGTCGGTGCATGTTTGAGCAGATCTGTCAGCGGTGCTTTGCGGCAGGCCAGATGATGGAGCAGTACGCGCACGAGGTAGGGATGTCCACCCGTCATGTCCATTACCTGGGTAATCTGATCGGTGGCCAGGAGTAAACCATGACGCGCTGCTAATTGGATCACCTGAGCTGTCGTAAATTCTGGTAGGGCAACTTCCAACCCCACATTAAACGGGGAGGATGTGGTGTCCATGACAATATACACATCCGTGGAGTAGGCCATGATCAGCCTTAAATGGGACCAGAGCTTTTTCGTCTTGGCATCTTCATGACAGGTCCGCAGAAACTTGAGAAACTCCTTCGCCACCCGATGATTGGGAAAGATTTCATCCACATCATCCAGACCCAGGACCAGGGGACGATCGCAGGTGGGGAGCAAAAACTTCTCGAAGAACCGCTTGCAATTGATCAGGGGAGAGAATCGTTTCTCATTCCAGGATTCATCAATGCTCTCAGACGCGATCTCAAATTCATCCCCCAGGCAGAAGCAAAACTGCCGCAAAAACTGGTTCAGGTCTGTATGGGCACTGTCATCAAACAGGGAGAGGGACAGGGCAATCACCTGATAGCCCTGCCGCTCGGCATAGTGGATAATCCGCCCCATCAGGGTGGTTTTACCCGTATCCAGTGGACCTTTGATCCGAACAAATCCGGCCTGTCTGCTGATTTCCTGACAACAGGCGATTTCGATCGGTTGATCAATGTATAAGGGCGAATCTGATGGCGTGGGTTCGCAGGGATCGGCCTTACAGGGGGACTCTCCCGTAGAGGTAGTTCTCAGCTCTCTCCCTGTATCCGACGGGCAGGATACACGGGTAGGATAGCTAGACTCATTCATCAACCGTTGCACTGCTTCCAGCGCTTCTCTGGCATTTTGATAGCGCTGATAGTCATTTCTCCTGATCATCTTGTTGAGGATCTCAAGCAGACCAAAGTTGATGGAAAAATCCTGGCTCAGAGAGGAGAAACTGCATTCCCGCATGATGGGATCTCTGGGCAGTTGGGTCGGGGCCAGCCCCGTGAGGGCCTGGATGATTAACATGCCGACCGCATACACATCGCTGCTGGGATTGGGGTGCCCTTCTAATTGTTCAGGGGGGGTATAACCACGAGACTCTATCGATACGGTGAGGTCATTTTTGTTATTGTCATCCCCTTGCTGGCGAACTTCTTTAACCGCTCCAAAGTCGATTAACACAATCTTTTGATCGGCTCTACGGCGAATTAAATTTGCTGGTTTAATATCTCGATGAATGACACCCTGGTCATGCACAAAAGCAAGCACCTGCAAAATGTCATGCAATAGCTCAGTTGCCCTATACTGAGGCATTTTCTGCTCAGCCTGCAATTCCTGTTCCAGAGTTTGCCCCTCTATATAATCCTGAACCAGATAAAATTCTCCGTTTTGCTCAAAGTAAGCCAGTAATTCAGGAATCTGATCATGGGCTTGACCGAGCTGATCCAGAATACAAGCCTCCCGATCGAATAAACGTCTGGCAATTTCCAAATTTGCTGGATTATTCTGCTTGGGTTTGAGCTGCTTGACGACCACAATAGGCTGACTGGGCAAATCATGGTCTATCGCTAGGAAGGTCTGTCCAAAGCCGCCACCGCCAATCTGGCGAATCACTTCATAACGACCTTTCAACGTATCGCCAGGCTGCAAAATATGACCATTCTGCAACCCTTGAATCAGATTATTCATGATATTCACCTTAGAAATAGCTGCCTATTTCCGGTTATTTCTACTCTCTAATACGCCCTGTCCTATGGGTCAGAGAGACTTCTTCAGAGTGCAGTTCCTGATTGACTGACAAAACTTTTCCTGTAGTAGCATGGCAAGCTTAAACTGTTGGTTTAATCACGAGACAGTTCCAGCGTTTTAGAGACGTTTGACCTGACAACTTAGACTTGCCGCGCTAGTAGGTTGGGTGGAGCAGAGCGAAACCCAACATTGTCAAGGCTTTTACGTTGGGTTGAGGAACGAAATCCAACCTACGAGATTTCCAGGGTTCCAGGAGTTTTGTCAGTCAACCAAGCGCAGTCCTCTTAACCAAAGAAAAACGGAAAGAGGATAGAGATTCAGAATCACAGCTACCCTGTTACTGTTTCTTTGAACGAGACAGAAATTGTGATTTGTGGCTTTTTCTACTCGAAACCATCTCCATCATAGGGGAGGCTGTTTTGCCCAGCTACCTTTTTTGAACTTTCTTTAGACAATAAAAATTTCGGCGTTGCTGAATGAAGGAATGAATCAGGAGCGTGAACAAGATGCTCATACTCCTAGAGTTTTGCATTGATAGGGAGTGGGAGCGTCTCGCTCACGTTCAGATCGGGCAAATCATATCGTGATTCAGCAACGCCAAAATCTCGACCTCAGAAGCAGGTGGAAGAGATTTCCTGCCATCATGGCCAAGGAGGGCTTTGCCAACATCCTGGCAAGCGTTCGGTTCTAGAGTGGCCCCTGATTGAAAGGATTTTGAGGAAGCAGGAGGCCAACCCTATTTTCTGGCTGCCTCCTGGCCCCTGCTTGAGACCCAAAGGGGTCTAAGGGTTACGCTCAAGCTAGATAATCTTGGTCGCTCTCAGGCCAAAAAATAGACCCAGAGCGAGGGCATAAGCAGTGCCCAGAAGGAACAGGTAAGAGATAGCGCCGCTCATTAATCTTTCTCCATGATTATTTCATACAGAAAATTATAGCGGGCTGGTACCCCCCCAGATCAGACCAGCTATTGCAGTCTGTCCTGCGGTAAAATACAGCCCACGATCGCATTGACAATCCATGAACTCCACTATTATTTCTGTCGATTTACTCCAAAATCCCTACGAGATTGTGATTGCATCCGGTGGGCTGGAGGAACTGGGCACCCGGATGGCCGATTTAAAACTGGGGGAAAAAGTGCTGCTGGCTTCGAATCCAGTCATCTTTCGCCACTATGGAGAGCGGGCGATCGGAGCCTTACAACAGGCAGGGTTTGCAGTTAATTCCTGTATCCTACCGGCAGGGGAACGCTACAAAACCCTGAACTCAATCCAGAAAATCTATGATGCTGCCCTGGAGAATCGCCTGGAACGTTCCTCAACCCTGGTCGCTCTGGGGGGGGGCATTATTGGAGACATGACCGGGTTTGCAGCGGCGACCTGGCTGCGGGGCATCAACTTTGTCCAGGTTCCGACCTCCTTATTAGCCATGGTCGATGCGGCGATTGGGGGCAAGACAGGGGTCAACCACCCCCAGGGCAAAAATTTGATTGGAGCCTTTCATCAACCCCGGTTGGTCCTGATTGATCCCCAGGTGCTCCAAACCCTTCCCGCACGAGAATTTCGGGCTGGAATGGCCGAGGTGATCAAGTATGGCGTGATCTGGGACGGGGGCTTATTCAAACAGTTAGAACAAACTCCAAGGCTGGACCAGGCCCGTTACCTGAGCCCAGAACTCTTACAGGAGATTCTGACCCGATCCTGTCAGGCTAAAGCCCATATTGTTAGCAAGGATGAAAAGGAAAATGACCTGCGGGCCATTTTGAACTATGGCCACACGATCGGCCATGCGATCGAAAGTTTGACTGGCTACCGCACCCTTAATCATGGGGAAGCGGTAGCCATAGGCATGGTGGCGGTTGGAGACCTAGCCGTGGAGATGGGTCTGTGGGATCGGGACGCCGCGAATCGCCAACTGGCTCTGATTCACAAGGCGGGGCTGCCGACGCAAATTCCACCGGATCTGGACCCAGATGCCATTCTTGCAGCCCTTCAGACGGACAAGAAAGTGAAAGCAGGGCAGGTCCGATTTGTGCTGCCCACCCAGATTGGGGCGGCGATCGTGGCCGACCAGGTGGGGTCCGATCAGGTCAGGCAGGTGATCTCCAGGGCTCAAAATCCTGCCTGAGTTGCTGCCTCAGGACAAAGCTATGGCTCCGAAATTTCTACCCGAATCTGACTCGAAAAAACAGCTTTTTCGCCTGGAATCCCCTAATTTGGTAATGCCCTTCTTTTTTGGGGCTTGAACCGCAAGCAATCCAGGCATGAACTTCATTGCAAGACTGATGGCCCTGCTCATAGCCTCTTTACTGAGTATGGATCTCATCCATGCCGGTTTTGGGAAATTCTTTGCTATCCAGGCTGGCGCAGAACAATCGATTTCATTAGACGCTGCGACCCGCTTGAGAATCAGCCTGTTCTATCTGGCCCTGAACCTGATCTATCTCCTCTGGATCTGGAACGGGCGACAGCATCGCCGATCTCAGCCTGCCCTACTGCCTGATGGGAAAACTGACTCACCTGAATCTGTTGCCTCTGGTTCCTTTACGGCCTGCTTGAGCATGGCCCTTCCCTTTTTAATCCTGGCTGTTGCTATCTATCCCATTGGTAGTGATATCTATCTCTATTTGCATTATGGCTTGATGGCTTCACAGGGCATCAATCCGTTCATGGTCAGTGCCAGTAGCTTTATGTCTGAGTTTTCTCCCTTTTTGCGCTGGGAACAAACCTCCACCTACGGTCCTCTGGCGATCGGAGTCTTTGCCCTGGCCGCAGGTTTGACCAAAATCAGCCCATTGCTGGCGATTTATAGCCTGAAGGGATTCTGCCTCATGTTTCATCTCCTGAATGCTTTTTTGATCTGGCAATTACTGGCCTCCTCACCCTTGCGATCGGCAGTTACAACTGCTTACCTCCTGCATCCGCTCCTCCTGTTTGAGCAGATCAGTATTGCCCATATTGATGTCTTAATGGCGACGACCCTGTTGGGATTCATGCTCTGCTTTAAACAGGGGCGCTATACTGCCGGTTTGTTATTACTCTGGCTGGGATTTCTCACCAAAACCCTGCCGATTCTCTGGTTCCCTCTGGCCACTGTATTTCTAATGAGAAAGGGGCAATGGCGTAGTCTCCTGACCGGGATGCTGCTGATTGTGGCGGCGATCGGAGCCTTGCAAAAAACCATTTTGCCGACAGCAGAAGAATGGACCAGTTTACTGAATCCAGGGGTTTCTGGAAAGTCCATGAATTCTCTCTATGCTCTTCTCAACTGGACCCTCAATGGTGGAGGTTCAATCACCGCAACAACCCGGCTCTGGATTCTTTCAGGGTTTAGTCTATCCATGCTCATATTGGTAGGAATTTATGCGGTAATCGCCCTCTGGAAAATCGGGTTTAAACCGGAAGGTTTTGAATCAGAGGTGTTCTTAGAAATCGGCTGGACAACGTTGCTGCTATTGCTCCTGGCGACCCCATGGCTGATGCCCTGGTATAGCTCGATTCTGCTGCCGATCGCCGCTGTTTGTATGACAGCCTGCCGATTTACAGTCATGGCCTTAACTTTTTGCTTTGCGGCCAGTTGCTGCTATACCCTACTCAGTTGGACTGCGGTTCAAAGTGCTGTCGCAACCGGAATTCCGCTTCTGGTTCTGTTATTTTTGCTGCTTGCTCCGGCAGTTGGAATCATCGAACTTCGGCTGACAGAAAAGTTATAGAACTGCAATTTTTACTTTAAACAAGTTCATAAAAACAAGTAAAGTTTCTGTTTGCAAAGCTGTTGAATTTATTCATGTTTATCTCAAAAAACTTTCGATAAGCTTGAAGGTAGACATGAATCAGAGCTCATTCATCTTTATGCATACCCCATTTCCTTCATCTGCAAATACGGAAACTGAGTCCAGGCCGTTTCCATGGCAGATGCTGACTATTTTTGCCCTGGCCTTCTGGATCAGCACCAGCTTGCTGCTGGATCTGCTGGTCATGCCCAGTCTTTATCTATCTGGAATGATGAGCCAACCTGGATTTGCAGGAGCCAGTTATTCCCTCTTCTGGTTATTTAATCGCATGGAATTGGTTTGTGCTGCAGTGGCGCTGACCGGGTTGCTCGTCCTGAGAGGACGGCAAACGGTTTTTAGTCGCAAAGGCTTTGTGGGAGTTTTTATCGGCTCAGTCTTGCTGAGTATTGCCCTCATCTATACCTATCTTCTAACTCCCCACATGAGTGCTTTAGGGATGCAGCTCAACTTGTTTGACACGGCTACTTCCATCCCTGCAGAGATGAATCAGTTGCATGGAGAGTATTGGGCTTTAGAGATGCTCAAGCTGGCTGGAGCCTCCCTGTTGCTGGGTCTTTGTTGCCGCAACCGAGTCTGATCGGCTGGGTCGTCCTGAGCAGATTCGGATCCTTTTCGCTGAACAGGTGCGATGAGCCCCCCATTTGGGGGGCTTTTTATGATTCTGCTTCTGCCTTAGGCCAGAGCAAACGAATCGCCATCACGGCAAAGCCGATTGCTGCAATCCCCTTTACCAGTCGCGTGGGTAAGAGCTGTGCTGCCCCCTGGCCGATCAGGACTCCAATTAAACTGGCTAGGAGCAAGGCAGTCGCAGTGCCCAGAAAGACCGCACGGGGGGCCTTAGAGCTTCCCCCAAGGGCGATTGCCGCCAACTGGCTTTTATCTCCCAGTTCTGCCAAAAAAACGGTAATAAAACTCAACCCAATCAAATCCCAATTCATGGCCTAGCCTCCCTCTTAGATACAGACACGATAAATCGCGTCTCAACGACCTCATCCTATTCCATCTCCCCCTATCCCCGAACTACGTCTCCCAGCAGGAGCAGGGACACCAGGAGGAGGACAATACCGGCAGTCGTTTCCAGGGTTCTGGGGGAGAGTCGAGAGGCAATCCACTGACCCAGCAAAACCCCAAACAAACTGGCGGTGACCAGGGCTGTTCCTGCCCCCAAAAAGACGAGCCAAGGTTGATGGGATTCAGCACTCATCAACAACGTTGTAATCTGGGTTTTGTCTCCCAGTTCCGCCAGAAAAATAGTCACAAAAGTAGAGGTAAACACTTTTAACCCCACCCAGGTAGAAGCTGGTTCGGATGATTCTGGCTCAACCAGAGGAGCAACAGATTGGGGGGCGATCTGGCTGGTGGACGGTTGAAGCGAATCGGGTGATGAGGTTAGCTGTACCATGCCCTGGTGCAATTTCATATTTCTTTCATTATTCTATGCCAGAAAGCTGGAAAAGTATCCAAGGGTGATCTTTCTGGGCGAATTGATTTTCTGCTCTCCTGCGTCATCGTTTGGCCAGTCTAGGACTTCTCCAGTGACTGGATGGCCGTATCAAACCGATCCATCTCTGGGCTCTCATGGCCATAAACCCCAGCAATCTGCTCCTGACAGCAGTCGATCGCAAAGTCATTCACCTCGGAAGCCTCAATTCCATACAGATCCTGAAACACATCCGCCTGCACCCGGCAGAAGCGGGGACGGTCGGCATAGATACGACAATGGCGGGTGCTGTGGTCGTAGTGAATACACCAGCCCCCTTCCCCAACCAGGCTCAGGTAGAGTTCCAATTCTGGTGGCGTCAGGTATTGGTCTAGATCGGGGCGATCGTCCGGTTCCAGATGACAGCAAGCCCCACAATGCTGCACACAACGCCAGGTTGGCATGGAAAACCTCGTTAGTAATGAAACTTTTTGAAGATTTTTGAATTTTGTTAACTTCTCTTATTTGTGCAACACAGCCCGGTAAGATCTACAACAGCTATTGAGATCAAAATCTTATATTCGTTACAGAATACTTCAGGAGGAAAAATGGAAGCTATTTTTGATGTTTTTGGAAGCATTTTTGGTATTTTTGCCGCTATCAATTGGGACGCTATCTTTCAACTCCTGTTTGTTGCTCTGATTATGCTGGCAGGCCCAGCTGTAATTTTTGTTCTGGCAATTCGGGGCGGCGATCTGTAAGCCCATCCTGGACTAATTCTCCAGTAACCCATCTGGCATGCTCAGTCAGAAAGCCAGATCAGAGCTGGAAAAATTTTTATAGTAATTTGCAATTTTAACTTGCAATGATTGCAGGGGTGAAGAACGATTCACCCCTCTTTTATGGCTGGATCAAGGGCTGACTCAGAATGGTGATCTCCCCTGGGGCCAAACTCCTCCAAGGGGACATTTAGCGCTGCCAGGGCTGCCCGGATCAAGGTGTCAAAATGGGGCTGGGTCAGGTCAACCTCGCGGGCCTCCTGACGATTTTGGCCCAGGAGTCCGATCGTCTGTCCTGGCACCACGGCCAGCACTTTCCCTTCTGGGTTGCGAATCCGGAGTTCGGGGGCTGATTCGTCCTGATACAGGCCGCAGGAATATTGCCGCTGATTATGCTCGAATTCAGCCCGGTTGGATATTGATGCGGGATGGGGTTGGGCCGGGCGGATGCCAACCAGTTCCATTTCCAGGGTCTGCTCCCCATTCCAATCATTGACCCGGAGCTTGTAGGCCACGTCTACCCGATCGGGCACCGGGCAATATTCTCCCCAGCGCCACGCGATTGCGGAAAACGGGGTGGGGGGCAGGCCATTCTCGGTGGCTTGGGAGAGGCGGAGTTTCAGATGGGCCTGCTCCTTGCCGATCGTCCGTTGTTCCAGAACGCGCACATCCCCAGTCCAGAAGATGGGCTCCGGGTTCTCAATCCCACAGGGATGGAGGGCTTCCACCTGGTTGTACAGGCTCAGGTGGAGCTGCTCAAACCGGGCCTGGGCATCAATCTGCAGTAGGGGTTTCAGGTGTTCTGGCTGCAGGCAGGTATGGGCGTGGGTGCTGAGGCGCAGCCGGAAGAGGTCCAGGTTAGCTGCGGGCAGGGAAAACCCACCGGCTGCTTTGTGTCCCCCAAATTTGCCGAGCAGATCACGGCAGGCTTCCAGCGCCTCGAAGACATGGAATTCCGGGATGCCCCGAGCAGAGCCCCGGATGTGTTGCTCGGCCTCGTCCTCATAGGTGCCGATGAATACGGGCACGCCATAGCGTTCCACTAGGCGGGACGCTACAATCCCGATCACCCCGTGATGCCAGCCCGACTGAACCAGCACCAGCACCCGATCGGCCCGCAGGTCGATCGGACTATTTTCGTAGAGGGCAATCGCCGCCTGCTCGATCTCCTGGCACAGCTTTTGGCGTTCCTGGTTGATCTGCTCACATTGCATGGCCCGTTCCAGGGCCATCCCAACATGGTCGGTGGTGAGTAACTCGATCACAATTTGTGGATCGGCGAGGCGACCCACGGCATTAATCCGGGGACCAAGGCCAAAGCCGATTGCGTCCGGTTGCAGGGCCTGCTTACTGCTCAGACCCGTGACCTGGATCAGCGCTTGCACCCCCGTCAGCTGAGAGTGGGGCAGCAACTTCAATCCGCGCCTTACCCAGCGGCGATTGACCCCAGTCAGGGGAGCAAGGTCTGCGATCGTCCCCAGGGTGAACAGTTCTAGCAGAACATCGGCCAGGGTAGCCTCTCGCTCCATCTGCTGGGCTAGGGCCACGGCCAAAATATAGGCTACGCCAACACCTGCCAGCCCCCGATAGGGAGAAGAGGGGTCAATCAGCTTTGGATTCAGAATGGCACTGGCCGGGGGTAACTCCGGCGGCAGGTCATGGTGGTCTGTGATGATCACTTCCAGTCCCAGGTTGCGGGCCCAGGCGATCGGCTCGACTGCCGTAATGCCGTTGTCCACGGTCAGGATCAGCCGAACGCCCTCTTGATGAAATTCCTCCACAATCCGTCGGTTGATGCCATAGCCTTCTTGCATCCGGCTGGGAATGGCGTAATCTACCTCTGCTCCGAGAGCCCGGAGCGCCCGTAACAACAGGGCGGTGCTGGTCATACCATCCGCATCATAGTCCCCACAAATCGCGATTTTCTCCTGGCTCAAAATGGCATCCTGAAGTAATTCCAGGCTGATGGTCAGATCGGGAAATTCCGACTGGGGCGAGGGCAGCGCTTGAGTTTCTGGGTCAAGAAAGGATTGGACTGCTGTCATACTCTCCAGTCCCCGGTTTAATAAGACCTGGGTCAGGAGTGGAGACAGGCCCGTAGCCTGGGCGATCGCATCCGCCACCGCTGGGCGAGCGGGGGCAAATTGCCAGCGCTGATCGGGGAGGCGGGTTGGCCGTCGCCTGGAGGGTGTAGATCGGGAAGGAGGGGCAGAGGCGCTGGAAAAGCTGGAGTCTAACACTGATACAATCGTTCTAAAGCTTGGTTTATGGGGGATTGTATCAGGTTGACCTTTGGAAAAGCCAGCGCTTAAAAGACGGAAACCCGTCCGTCATCTCGTAGATAAACTGAGCGATCGCCGGGGGGACGCCCCCCCGGCAGGATTTCGACCCGCAGTTTTCGGGGTGTGGGTTGAGCAATGCGGGCCAGCAACGGTAGGGAGGTCTGATCCCAGAAGACCACCGAGATATTCGGTTGGGTGCCCCCCCAGCGATCGAACTGCAAAATCTGACCGGGCTGCAGTGGAATTGGGTCACTCCCCTGAACCCGCTGGATCAATACAATACTGGAGGTCCGGTTCACCACCTCCAGGGCGACCGGTTGTCCCGGCACAAACTGAATGGGTTTAGGCCCACAGGAAGATGCGCAGGTGCCTGCCAGCAGAGGTTCCACCGACCCACTCTGACTGAGTAACAAGCCGGTCGTGAGTAGTGCAATTCCCAGACGATTCAACATAAAACATCTCCTGCAAGCCTTGAGGAATAATTCTGTTTTACCCTGATACAGAGGAACATGTCAGGGTATATAAGTAAGAACCTTTACTTACGTATAAGAAAAAAAGTTTTTTCTACGTAGTTTTGACTGTCCTGGCAAAATGCTGTGTAATTAAAAACAAGGGCGGCTAACTACCATGTCAGCTAATCGAAATGGGGTCTCTGGGAGCTTTTATGAATCACTTCGCCTTTAAGCTACCCCTCCGTGCTGTTCTGGTGGTCCCCTTTATTCTGCAAGTTTTCGGGGCTGTTGCCTTAACTGGATGGTTATCCCTGCGGAATGGACAACAGGCTGTGAATGAAGTGTCCGGTCAGTTGCGAAATGAGGTTCGAGAGCGGATTCAACAGCATCTGCAGAGCTATCTGGCTATCCCACCGCTGATTAACCAGCTCAATGTGAATGAACTTCAGGACAGTCAGGTGGATCAGGCGCGGCTTAAAAGCCTGGAGCGTGGGTTCTGGCAGAAAATGCAGTCTTTTGAGGCGGTGACCTATATTTACTTCGGAACAAGCCAGGGACAAACGGTTGGGGTAGAACGTTCAGAAGCCAACACCCTCCAGATTCGGGCAGGGGATCAAGCAAGCGGGGGCAAGTACTATACCTATGCTGCCGATGCTGCAGGCAACCGAGGCTCAATCGTGAAAGTACGTTCAAACTATGACCCCCGCAAGCGCCCTTGGTATAGGACGGCACTCCAAGCTGGAAAACCTATCTGGACGGAGGTTTATCCTTTCTTTTCCCGATCGGCCCTGGGCATCACAGCGGCCCAACCCCTCTACGACAACAAGCAGGTCGTGCAGGGTGTCATGGCCGTGGATCTGACCCTCTCCCAGGTGAGTGAGTTTTTACATGGATTAAAATTCAGCCGCTCGGGCCAGACCTTTATTATGGACCGATCGGGGTCTCTGGTGGCCAGTTCCACCCAGGAAACCCCCTTTACCCTCCAGCAGGATCAGCCGACCCGGATGCAGGCGAAATCCAGCCGCAACCCCCTGATCCAAGCCGCCGCCGAGGATCTCACCACTCGATTCAGTGACCTGCGTCAGATTGACCAGAACCAGTCTCTGGAGTTTATGGAGAATGGCAAGCGGATCTTTGTGCAGGTTTCACCGATTCGGGATGAACGGGGGTTGGATTGGTTGATTGTCGTAGTGCTGCCTGAAGAAGATTTCATGGAGCGGATCGAGGCCAATACCCGAATGACAATTATCCTTTGCCTGATTGCCTTGGTCGTGGCAAGCCTGGTTGGAATTGCCACCTCCCAGTGGGTGATCCAACCCATCCTGCAACTCTCGACGGCTGCGGAAGCACTGTCCAGAGGAGAGTGGAACAATCGGGTAGACCTTGATCGGGAGGATGAAGTAGGGACTCTGGCCAGGGCTTTTAATCACATGGCCAGTCAACTGCAGGAATCCTTTATTGCGCTGGAAGCCAAAAACGCGGAGTTGGAGCACCTGAACCAGTTAAAAGATGAGTTCTTGGCCAACACCTCCCATGAACTGCGTACTCCCCTGAACGGCATTATTGGCATTGCTGAATCCTTGATGGATGGGGCTACCGGTCCCCTGTCGGAAAAAACCAATGCCAATCTGGCTATGGTGGCCTCCAGTGGTCGGAGACTCTCTAGTTTGATCAATGACATTCTGGATTTCTCGAAGTTACAACACAAGACGATCACACTTCAGCTTCGACCAGTAGGGCTCAAAGAACTGACGGATGTGGTGCTGACCCTCTCCCAGCCCCTGGTCGGGAAAAAGCCGATCCAACTGGTGAATGCCATTGGTTCCGACATTCCCTGGGTGGAGGCTGATGAAAATCGGGTTCAGCAAATTCTCTATAACCTGATTGGCAATGCGATTAAGTTTACAGAATCGGGCCAGATTCAAGTTCAGGCCAAGTCGATCGGGCGGCTACTGGAAGTTTCCGTTGCCGATACCGGAATTGGAATTTCCTCCGATAAATTAGAGCGCATTTTTGCGGCCTTCGAGCAGGCCGATGGTTCAACGGCGCGGGTCTATGGAGGAACGGGCCTGGGGCTGGCTATTACCCGGCAACTCGTGGAACTGCATGGGGGGCATATTCGGGTAGCCTCGATCGTGGGCCAGGGGTCAACCTTTACCTTTACCCTGCCCGTCGTCCACGAAACCGTTCCCATTGCGCCAGCCACTCCCCAGCCCCAGCACCTGTTGACTCCTTTGCAGGCAACGGCAGTGTCCCCACCCGAACTGGATGAGGTGCCGCTCATGACGGCAGAAGCTTTCCAATCTGTTAACAAAGAGTTCAAAATCCTGATTGTGGATGATGAACCGGTTAATTTGCAGGTGCTGAAAAACAATCTGGTGCTGCAAAATTACTCGATCACCCAGGCATCCAGTGGCCAAGAAGCCCTAGATATTATTCAGAATGGGTTCAAACCCGATTTAATGCTGCTGGACATCATGATGCCCAAGATGACCGGTTATGAGGTTTGCCAGAAATTGCGGGAGACTTTTCTGCCCAGTGAGCTTCCGATCGTCATGCTGACGGCCAAGAATCAAACGGCGGATCTGGTGGAGGGCTTTAGTTCAGGGGCCAATGATTATCTGACCAAACCCTTCTCTAAAAGTGAACTCCTGGCTCGGATTAAGACGCACATTAACCTGGCCAAGATTAATTCGGTCTACAGCCGGTTTGTTCCCGATAAGTTTATTCGATTTCTGGGCCATGAAAGCATCGTGGATGTGAAGCTGGGGGACCAGATTCAAAAGGTGATGACGATCCTGTTCTCCGATATTCGATCGTTTACCACCCTGTCTGAGGTTATGACACCAGAGGAGAATTTCAAGTTCATCAATGAATATCTCAGCCAGGTAACCCCCATCATTCATGGCCATCGTGGCTTCATTGACAAATATATCGGCGATGCCGTGATGGCCCTCTTTCCCGAATCTGCTGATGATGCGGTTCAGGGGGCGATCGGCATGCAACATCAGGTGACCCGCTATAACGACCTGCGACGGCAACAGGGGCAACCCCCGATTGCGATCGGGATTGGGCTTCATACTGGCATCCTGATGCTGGGGATCATCGGTGAGGCCCAACGGATGGAAAGTACGGTGATTTCCGATGCGGTGAATCTGGCTTCTCGTCTGGAAGGCTTGACCAAGCTCTATAGCGTGGGCATTCTGATCAGTGAACAAACCCTGCAACAACTCGATCGTCCAGCAGACTACAAGTATCGGTACCTCGATCGGGTCATCCTGAAGGGGAAAACGGCCCCTGTCTCGGTCTACGAGGTTTATGATGCTGATGCCCCTGCTATCATTGCGTTGAAAGACCAGACGGCTGACCTGTTTGCAGAGGGGCTGAAGCAGTATTACCAACAGAACTTTACGATCGCACAACAGCACTTCCATGAGGTGCTGCGGGTGAATCCCCAGGATGAAGGGGCTCGCCTTTATGTCCGTCGCTGTGAAACCTATTTGAGGACCGGTATCCCGGAAGGATGGATCGGGGTGGAGGCCATGGCCGAAAAATAACTGCCCGTTAGAGACGTTGCTTGCAACGTCTCTAACGGGGATACGGCGGCTATTCCTTGTTCAATTTCAATACGGCCATAAACGCCTCTTGGGGCACATCCACAGAACCGACGGCCTTCATCCGCTTTTTACCCTTGGCCTGTTTATCCAGCAGTTTCCGTTTGCGGCTGATGTCCCCGCCATAGCATTTGGCCAGCACGTCCTTCCGCAGGGCTGGAATGTGTTCGCTGGCAATGACCTTGCTGCCGATCGCGGCCTGAATCGGAATCTTGAACTGGTGCCGGGGAATCAGTTCCTTCAACTTCTCAGTCAGGTTGCGGCCCACCCCATAGGCTTTATCCCGGTGGGCGATCGTGGCCAGGGCATCGACCGGATCGCCATTGACCAGGATATCCAGCCGCACCAGGGGATTCTCCCGATAGCCGATCAATTGATATTCCATGCTGGCATAGCCTCTCGTCCGGGACTTCATTTGATCAAAGAAGTCTGTCACCACTTCAGCCAGGGGCAATTCGTAGATTAAAGTCGTGCGTTCTGGCGTGATGTACTTCATGTCCTTGAAGATGCCCCGCCGAGTCTGGCATAGTTCCATCAACGTGCCCACGTAACTTTCGGGGGTGATGATATCGAGTTGAACGTAAGGCTCCTCAATCTTTTCCCGCTCTTGAGGATCGGGGAGATGACTGGGATTGTCGATAAAGATTTCTTCTCCCTTAATACTGGTGACGCGATAGATCACGGAGGGGGCTGTGATAATCAGGTCCAGGTTATACTCTCGCTCCAAACGCTCCTGCACAATCTCCATGTGCAACAACCCCAGGAAACCGCAGCGGAAGCCAAATCCCATCGCGCTGGAGGTCTCTGGTTCATAGTTGAGGGCAGCATCATTGAGTTTCAGCTTTTCTAAGGCTTCTCGCAGATCTTCAAATTGATCGGCATTGACCGGGAACATGCCACAAAAAACCATCGGCTTGGCCTCCGTGTAACCGGGCAAAGCCGTGCTGGCGGGCTTGGCTGCCATGGTGATGGTATCGCCGACGCGAGCATCGGCAACCGCTTTAATGGCCGCAGCCAAATAGCCCACTTCCCCGGCATGTAGTTCCTGGACCTGCACTTGCCCTGGGGAGAGCACGCCCAGTTCATCGATTTCATATTCCTTCCCAGAAGCCATCAATCGCACCCGATCGCCCTTGCGGACGGTGCCATCCATCACTCGGAAGTAGACAATCACGCCCCGGTAACTATCGTAGTAGCTATCGAAGATAAGAGCTCGCAGGGGTTGATCAACCGTGTCCTGGGGTGGGGGGACCAGATGAACGATCGACTCCAAAATGTCATGAATCCCAATGCCCTCTTTAGCAGAAGCCAAAATCGCCCCGCTACAATCCAACCCGATAATGTCTTCGATTTCGTGCTTGATTCGCTCTGGCTCTGCGCCGGGCAGGTCAATTTTATTCAACACTGGAATAATTTCCAGATTATGCTCCAGAGCCAGATACACATTGGCCAGGGTCTGAGCTTCTACCCCTTGAGAGGCATCCACCACCAGCAAAGCTCCTTCACAGGCTGCCAGCGATCGGGACACCTCATAGGAAAAGTCCACATGCCCAGGTGTATCAATCAGGTTCAGGACATACTCCTCACCGTCCTTAGCCCGGTAGTTCATCCGGGCGGCCTGCAATTTGATCGTGATCCCCCGTTCCCGCTCCAGATCCATGTTATCCAGGAACTGTTCTTTCATTTCTCGGGCATTCACGGTGCCTGTATCTTGCAAGAGGCGATCTGCCAAGGTGGATTTGCCGTGGTCGATATGGGCAATGATGGAGAAGTTACGAATGCGAGAAACAGGCACGTCGGTCATGGCAGTTGACTGAATGGGGCAGGCAGGACAGAACTGAACCAGGAGCCTGTGAGCAGGAGAGTCTCCTAAGGGATGGAGAGGAAGCTGTGGAAGCTCAGCTGTTCTAATCCTTAAGATATTTTAATGCTTTCGTCCCACCCCTGCTTACTTTCCCTGGGTGCAATCGTTCCGGGCTACCCTGTCTGATATCCGTAATTTTACGGTCTTGATATGAGACTTTAATGTTAAACCTCTGTATTGATGTCCTGGTATTCGTAAAAGCAACATGTACAATGCAATTGGTGAGGTAGGAAGAAGGCGGGAAAAGCTGCCGTCAGGTTCCGTTGGGGAGTGTTCTCTGCACATACAATTGGCTTGCTATTGGCCCGCTATTGGCCCGCTCAGTTGTTACTCCTCCTACGCGCTGGTGGAACTACCTTTGCTCGGATTTTTATCAGCCCATCGTTTGTCACGTATTATTAGATAGGTTTCGATAGACCGATGCTTGTCAGCCCCAGGATAGATGTGTTGCGGCCTCTGTGGATCGAATGCCTTCCGGCCCCGATGATGAGCCTGGCTTATGCTTGAAATTCACTGTTAGATGGTTGAACGATCGTATATGAGCGACCAAATTATCCGTTCTCATCAATCTCCTGACAAGGTTGAGATTTCGATCAACCTTGACTCCGATTTATTGGATCAGCTCAAGCATCTCACGAATGACCCCAGTAAAGTGATCGAAGTCGCGATTCGGCAGTGGCTGCGCGGTGAAACCCAGCGAGACGATGAATTGACCCGTGATTTGCAACGCAATCCGCCAGTTCCCCCCCGAGGTGAATGGAATGATTAGTCAGGCTGATTCAGCCGCCGACCTTTTATCCTTGGCAAGGAGACGGTAGCTTTCGCTGAATGGGGCATTGACCTGAAATACTCAGCACTGTACCCCTCCTGATTCCACCCATTTTCAAGTCCCCCTACTGTCCATGACTGCATCTGCTGACTCTCAACTGACTGGGCCGTTGACGCCAGTCACTCAGAACTCAGAATCGCCAGAGTTGGCTGACTCTAGCGAGGTTTTGCAGCCTGCGGTAGATCTGCAACCCGAACTGGTCTTTACCCAAGATCGGACCGGTCAATACCTTTCCTTCTACTGGCGTGATTCCGGTCATTATGGGCTGGGCTCTGATCAGGTGGTTCATAGTTGGATGAGCGACATCTTTGGTCCGGTTGCCATGACCCCATACCTAGACCAGATTTGCCAGGTGCTGGAATCTTCAGTCCCGACCCAATTTACCTATCCATTCCGCTGTGGTGATTATCATCTGGTGTTTGATCTCACCGTCAGTCCAGTGCAGATCCCTGGCCGCCCTGTAACCCTGGTCATCGTGATGGGTCGTCTGCTCAGCGATGGGACGAAAAGCAATGGTCTGGCGGTGCCGATGACAAGGCCTGCCAGCTTTACCAATCCCGATCGCTACCAGCGCCTGTTGACCCTGATTTCCTGGAATATTCGCCGTACCCTGGATCTGGGCACGATCTGGAAACAAACTGCCATGGGTCTGGGCAAGGCTCTACAGCTAGATCACTGCCTGGTTTGTTCCTATAAGCCGGGTCACCCTCAGGTTAGAGTGGTGGCTGAATATTGCTGGAACGGTACGGAACTACTGCTAGGGCAGGATCTGCTCCTGTCGGATTATCCCTATCTGCAACAAACTCTGGCGATCCTGAAACCCATCCTGCAGGATCTGAACCCGATGGATGCTCACGGTTCTGCCATTCCGGGGGATCTGCCCCCAATCCGGTTGAATGGGTTGAGCCTGAATTCTCGGCATCCTGGGGCTCCCCTGACTGAGATCCGGCGATCGCTGCTGGCTGTTGCGACTTGCTATGGAGAGCGCCCGAATGGCATCATTTGTTTGTATCGGAGTTGTGTTCCCCAGGCTTGCTGGGGGGATGCTGAAGTGGAGCTGGTGCGAGAACTGGCTGACCAGGTTGGTACGGCGATCGCCCATGCCACCCTGTTCTCTGACAGCCATGCCCTGACCGTGGAACTGCAGCGGGTCAACGACAGTCTGGTTCAGAAGCATCGGGAATTGGAGGAGGCCCATCAACAGGCTGAAGAAGCCTCCCGATTGAAGAGTGAATTCCTGGCCAATACCTCCCACGAGTTGCGAACACCCCTGAACGGTATGCTGGGCTTCTTGAAGCTGGTCATGGATGGGATGGCGGATGACCCGGAGGAGCAGCAGGAGTTTATTGAGGAAGCCTATCGATCGGCCCTCCATCTCCTCAACATCATTAATGACATTCTGGATATTGCCAAGATTGAAGCCGGTAAGATGCAGTTGGAGCTGAATCCGGTCAAATTGGATGATCTGTTTACCGATGTCAGAGACTTCACAGCGGCCCAGGCCCTGCAAAAACAACTCAGTTTTGAGATTCTGAAACCGGCAACCCACGACGAAATTATTGTCTATGGCAACTACCAGCGCTTGCTGCAAGTGATGCTGAATCTGGTCGGCAATGCGATCAAATTTACCCATGAAGGGGGCATTACCATCAGTGCTGAGGTGATTCGCAGGCGGGTTGCTGCCCACAATCGCGAGTTTCCCGGTACCGTCAAGGTGCGGGTGGCGGATACCGGCATTGGGGTTTCTTTAGAAAAGCAGGATAAACTGTTTCAGTCTTTTAGCCAGGTGGATGGGTCGCGAACTCGACAGTATGGAGGCACCGGTCTGGGGCTGGTGATTTCTCAGAAGCTGGTGGAAGCGATGGCGGGTGTGGTGAATTTCTACAGCCTGGGGGAAGGGCTGGGTTCCACAGTCACGTTTACGGTTCCGCTTTACCAGGAACCGCTGATGGTTTCCAGTCAATCTAAGGACACGATCGATCTGCTCACCCCATAGTTTGGCATGCCTTGGTGATTTCGTAATTTTCTGATCAGTCGATCGCCAACCCAACTGGAGATTGAAGCTCCTGTGATTGTGATTGTGGAGGCTAAAAAAGAGAACCTGAACCGTGGTTTAGGTCCATGTATTGCCGAAATGGTCGCAGCACAGAAATTTAATACCGTGAATAATAATCCGATTTCTGTGATTTTTGGTTCCGTCACGAGGGGAACTGCCTGGAAATTTTTGCAATTGGAGGGACAGACGGTAACGATCGACCTGGCAGAATATCCTCTACCGCCAGTAGAGGATATTCTGGGGTTTCTGATCTGGATGCTCCAGGGAAGCTAAGCAGGTCATGGGAGCCCCAGCGTGATCTAGACTAGGAGATGGCGCAACGAGGAAGAACTGCATGACTGAGCAAGTAGAAGCCCGTGAGATTTTTCAGGCTGCTTACGAGAACCGCTATACCTGGGATACTAATTTCCCTGGGTTTAGTGCAGACGTGCATCTCAAACAGGATGATCAGGTCTTCACGGGCAAAGTCCGTGTGACGGGTGACCTGAAGGTTGAAGTTTTGGACGTAGCCGATGATCGGGCGAAAGAGGAAATCAAGCAACTGGTCGAGTCTGTGGTGACTCATCGGGTTCGTAGATCCTTTGAACAGGCTCACGGCAAAAACACCTTCAGCCTGGGTCAAACGGATAAGACGGGGGCTGTGGAGATCCTGGTTCAGGGGGATGCCATGGGCTCCAACTACAAAGTCCGAAATCGAGAAATCAGCCAGGTGAGTCGAGTGATGGGGCCAACTGCCTTTACGATCGACCACAAGGCTACTCTGGATACCGGCGAGGGCTATGTCTCCATCCGCTATGATGCAGTTTTTCGGAGTTCTCAAACGGATGAACTGTTGGCTGAGAAAAAGTTTGAAGACACCTATGAGAAGATCGGCAACTACTACCTGATCACCCATCAGGTCGTTCAGACCTCTGAGGCAGGGCAGGGTGTTGTGCGGGATGAATTTAGTTTCTCCAATGTCAAATTGCTAGAACCGGCAACGGTTTGAATCATTTCTGTCTGTTTGTAACACTCCATTGCCAATGGGCGTGGGAAAATAAATAAAGGCCACTTGAATCGATTTATCGAGGTAACTTATGTCTCAAGCTCAAACCATGGAGCTGACTTCCGAGAATGTTGAAAAGGTGCTGGATGAATTACGTCCCTACCTGATGTCTGACGGTGGCAACGTGGAACTCGTCGAGATTGAAGGGCCTGTGGTGAAATTGCGGTTACAGGGTGCCTGTGGCTCCTGTCCCAGTTCTACAATGACGCTGAGAATGGGCATTGAACGCCGCTTACGGGAATTCATCCCCGAAATTGCTGAAGTTGAACAGATTCTGTGATGGGCGTTGATCCTGGATTCTGGGTCGGGGCAGGCTGATGATCTTGCCTTGCAGGCAGTCGGTAAAGCCGTTCAGGTTGCCCTTATCAATGGAATATGGGTTATAAAAACAGCCTTATCTGCATTCTTGGGGATGGGGAACATTGCTTTGCATGATGGGTATGGGTTATGGAGATTGAGTTTTAATCGTCAAATTTTGAATTGATATTAAAATCAAACTCAAAACTCATCACCATTTTTTATGGTTCATCCTCTTTACGTTGCCTTTATCTGGCATCAACATCAGCCTCTTTATAAGTCCAGAGTGGCAGGGACTTATCGTTTGCCCTGGGTCAGACTTCATGGCGTCAAAGACTATCTCGACTTAATCCTGCTCCTGGAGAAGTATCCTAAACTACATCAGACTGTGAACCTGGTGCCTTCTCTGATCCTACAGATTGAGGATTATGTTGCTGGCATTGCTTCTGATCCCTATCTGGAACTGACGCTGACCCCCACTGAGCAGCTCGATCTGGATCAGAAAACCTATATTGTTGAGCATTTTTTTGATGCGAACCATCACAATCTGATCGATCCCCATCCTCGCTATGGAGAACTCTACCTGCAGCGCCAGGAGAAGGGGCGGGCCTGGTGCCTGGAAAACTGGCAACAACGAGATTATGGAGATTTGCTGGCCTGGCACAATCTGGCCTGGATCGATCCCCTGTTTTGGGATGATCCGGAGATTGACCGATGGTTGAAGCAGGGCAAAGATTTTACTCTGGACGATCGACACCGTATCTGTGCCAAACATCGGCAAATCATGAGCCGGATTATTCCCCAGCACCGGGCCATGCAGGATGCGGGTCAGCTTGAGGTGACGACCACTCCTTACACCCACCCGATTATGCCCCTGCTGGCGAATACAGACGCGGGTCGGGTCGCCGTTCCTGGGATGCCTCTGCCAGAGCAACCGTTTCAATGGCCAGAAGATATCCCCCGCCATCTGCACAAGGCTCGCCAGATGTATGAGGCGCGGTTTGGCCGATCGCCTCAGGGACTCTGGCCTTCAGAACAATCGGTTAGTCCCCAGGTGCTGCCCTACATCACAGAAGCAGGTTTCCGCTGGATTTGCTCGGATGAGGCGGTGTTAGGCTGGTCCCTCAAGCATTTCTTCCATCGGGATGCCACGGGTAATGTGCTGGAGCCAGAACTCCTGTATCGGCCTTACCGGCTGGAGACTCCCCACGGCGATCTGGCGATCGTCTTTCGAGATCACCGACTTTCCGATCTGATTGGGTTCACCTATGGGGCGATGGAACCGAAGCGGGCTGCGGCTGATCTGGCAGGGCACCTGGAGGCGATCGCCCGCAGCCTGCGCCAACGGCAGCCAGGAGGGGGAACAACCCTGGAGCATCCCTGGTTGGTGACGATCGCCCTGGACGGCGAGAATTGCTGGGAGTTTTACCACGAAGATGGTAAGCCCTTCCTGGAGTCTCTCTACCAGGCCCTGAGTCAGACTTCAGAACTGAAGCTGGTGACCGTTTCAGAATTCTTGCAGCAATTTCCAGCCACCGAAACCCTCCCGGTAGCCCAACTCCATAGCGGTTCCTGGGTGGATGGCAACTTCACAACCTGGATTGGGGATGCAGCCAAGAATCGGGCCTGGGATTTGCTGACCACGGCTCGCCAGGTGCTGGCCAGCCATCCAGAGGCAACTGAAGCGGCAAACCCGGCAGCCTGGGAAGCTCTCTATGCGGCGGAAGGTTCCGATTGGTTCTGGTGGTTTGGGGAAGGGCATACCTCTAACCAGGACGCCATTTTTGACCAGCTCTTCCGTGAACATCTGGTTGCCCTGTACCAGGCTTTGGATGAGCCCATTCCAGCCAACTTGCAACAACCGGTTGAAGTCCATGAAGTCCAGGCTGAACACCGTCCCCAGGGCTTTATTCATCCCGTTGTGAATGGGATTGGGGATGAGCAAGATTGGGATCGGGCGGGTCGGATCGAAGTTGGTGGGGCGAGAGGCACGATGCACCGTAGTAGTGCTATTCAGAAACTCTGGTATGGGGTGGATCACCTCAACTTCTATCTCCGCTTGGATTTCCAAACTGGGAAGCGTCCAGGGCTGGACTGCCCACCCGAACTGAATCTGTTCTGGTTCTATCCAGATCAGACCATGCACAACAGCCCGATTCGTCTGGCCGAGTTACCGGATCATGCCCCTCTGAACTATCTCTATCACCATCATCTGGGTGTTAACCTGCTAACCCAATCCACCTGGTTCCAGGAAGCTGGGGAACACCACCAGTGGATTACCCGTGCCAGTCGGGCCCAGATTGGCTTGGATGAGTGCCTGGAGCTGGCTGTTCCCTGGGCAGACTTGCAGGCCAACCCGGATTGGGCCTTACGATTGGTGATGATTCTGTCTGAAAACGGCAAATATACCAGCTATTTACCGGAGGATGTCCTGGTACCACTCGATGTACCTTAAGAGTCCTGCGCCTATTTCCTGTATTGAGATGCCTGGATCCCCCCCAATGGCTGAGCCTGCTGGCGATGAGCAACCCACCATTGGGGGCACCCCCTGGATTGAAGTTCTGGTGGATTGTCCGGGAGCCCAGGGACTGTTCACTTACCGTCTACCTTTGGATCTGGTCGTCCAACCGGGGGATATCCTAACCGTTCCTTTTGGTGCCCAACAGGTGGGGGCGATCGCAATCCGGTTTGTCATTGCCCCCCCTCCTGATCTCCAGCCCGAACAATTGCGGGAGGTGACTGATGTGGTGGCCCCGGCATTCTTCCCGCCCCATTACTGGCACCTGTTGCACCAGGTGGCAACTTACTATCACACCCCCCTGATCCAGGTGATCCGGGTGGCCCTGCCGCCGGGATTGTTGCGGCGATCGCAGCGGCGAATTCGCCTGCTGCCGGTCTCTGCTCCCGTGAGTTGTTCTCCTGCCGCCCAGCACCTGCTGGCCCTGCTGCAGGCGGGTAAAACCGGAGACTATACCTGGCAATACCTGCGACGGCAGGTCCGGGGAGCCGATCGGGCTTTGCGCGAATTGTTACACCAGGGGCTGGTAGAAAGTTACCTGGAACCACCCACCCCGATGCGGCCTAAACTCCAGCAGGCGGTCACCTTGACGGACGGAATCCCGGTAGACCTGACGCCCCGTCAACAGGAGATCCTGGATGTGTTGCGCCGTCGGGGTGGCGATCTATGGCTGACGGACCTAATTCAGATCTGCCACACCAGTACGGGCACCCTAAAAACCCTGGCGCTAAAAGGCTGTGTGGTGATTCAGAATCGGGAAGTGCTGCGGGGAGAAACGGGCCAGATCCTGGAGCGGGATCAGCCCAAGGCCCTCACTCCAGCTCAGACCCTGGCGGTGCAGGCCCTGACGCACCTGAGCGACCCTAGGGAGGTGTTGCTCCATGGGGTCACGGGTTCCGGCAAGACCGAGGTCTACCTGCAGGTAATCGCACCCTTACTGCAGGCCGGAAAATCGGCACTGGTTCTGGTGCCTGAAATTGGCCTTACCCCCCAGTTAACCGATCGGTTTCGAGCCCGCTTCGGCAGCCAGGTCTGGGTCTACCACAGTGCCCTCTCCGATGGGGAACGGTACGACACTTGGCGACAGATGCTGCAAGGCCCTCCCCGAGTCGTGATCGGCACCCGATCGGCCATCTTTTTGCCCCTGGCTAACTTGGGCCTGATTATCCTGGATGAGGAGCATGACAACAGCTTTAAACAGGACCAGCCCATGCCCTGCTACCATGCCCGTACCGTGGCCCGCTGGCGATCGCAACTGGATAACTGTCCCCTGGTCTTGGGTTCAGCCACCCCATCCCTGGAGAGCTGGGTGGTCAGCGGCCATGGGGACATGGATCACCAACCTGAAACAGATACGCGCTCCCTCTACCTGACCCTGCCCCACCGGATTCACGATCGGCCCCTACCGCCGATTGAGGTGGTGGATATGCGACAGGAATTGGCTCAGGGCAATCGATCGGTCTTCAGTCGATCGCTCCAGTCGGCCCTCCAGGAGATGTACGAACAGCAACAACAGGGCATCCTCTTCATTCATCGCCGAGGGCATAGCACCTTTGTCTCCTGCCGTACCTGTGGCTATGTCCTCAACTGTCCTCACTGTGATGTTTCTCTGGCTTATCATCACACCCATGAGGGGGCTGTGCAGTTGCTACGCTGCCACTACTGTAACCATACCCAGCTCCATCCACCCCAATGCCCGAGTTGCCAGTCTTCCTACCTCAAGTTCTTCGGCAGTGGCACTCAGCGGGTTGTGCAGGAGCTGGCCCAATATTTCCCTGCGCTGCGCTGCCTGCGCTTTGATAGCGATACCACCCGCACTAAGGGGGCGCATCGCCTTTTAATCGAACAATTTATTGCTGGGGAAGCCGATCTGCTGGTGGGCACCCAGATGTTGACGAAGGGCCTGGACTTGCCCCAGGTCACCCTGGTGGGGGTGGTTGCTGCGGATGGGCTCCTGCACCTGCCCGACTATCAGGCTGGGGAACGAACGTTCCAGACCCTGACCCAGGTTGCGGGTCGGGCAGGTCGGGGAGTAGAGCCCGGTCGGGTGATCCTGCAGACTTATACCCCAGAGCATCCCGTCATTCAGGCTGTTCAGACCTATGCCTATCAGGCCTTTATTGCCTCAGAGCTGGCGCAGCGATCGGCGCTCCGTTATCCGCCCTGTGGTCAGCTTGTCCATCTACGCTTTAGCAGTGCAGACGAGGATGCCGTTCAACAGTCCGCTCATCAGGTGGCTGAGGCTTTGACCATTATTCTTCCGAAGACCGTAGAACTGCTGGGTCCAGCGCCCGCGATCGTCGCTCGCATTGCCCGCCGCCACCGTTGGCAAATCCTGCTGAAGTTGCCCCTGGACCGGACTGTGGAATTGCCTGAACTGGACAACCTGCGGGCTCTCTGTGCAGCTTCCGTCAGCCTGACAATTGATGTTGATCCCCTGCAGATGACCTGAGCATCGGTTTCCGAGGATGATGCAGTTCGGATGGCCATTTTGATTGAGCCTGGTGGAAATAGAAAGCGATCGTTAATAGTGCCCAGCATTTTCCCCCCAGACCACTAGAATGAAGGTCAGAATTCCTCGTATGGAGAGAAGCATGTCTACCCACGATTTACTCATGCTCGTGTTGATGCTGACACCCGGTATCCTCTTATCCGCTCTGATTATGGTTGCTTTTGCTGCAGGGGGTTAATTCAGGTATCCCCCTGTTCCGAGTCGTCATCTTTTTTGCTGATTCCAGGGGAATGCATCGGTCCAGGGTAGTTTTTTGAGCACAAATTTACAGAGAATATAGACAGTTTGCCCGACCATGCCGCTATGGGGCGCGGCAGAACAAAGTGCTAGGCGGAGGGAGAAATCCAGGGTATCCTCTTCGCTCATAAATTTGGCATATCGCGCTTTGTCTTTCTCGGGGCTTTTCTTGTCATCCAGTTTCTTGATATTCACCAGGGGATCTGAGGCTGAGATTTCTAAAACACCCGCATCATCAGATTTTGGCTTTAACAAATCCTCAGCCGTGATCGATTCCCGTAAGGTTTGGCCGGGGGCGATGACGCTGGATGCCTGGGCCTGGAACAGGTCGATCGTCATATTGGGGGGAATTCGAATGACTCGCCGCGATCGCCCCCCCAGATCTGTTAGAGAACTACTATCCCAATCGACATAGAGCGATCGATCCTGGGTTTTATTCTCAATATTGATCGAGAACTTCTTTAAATCCCCCAATTTATAGCGGGGATCAAAGTTGAATTTGAGATTCACGCTGGTTTTGAGACTGATGTCGCCAAAATGCTTGTCTTGCAATTCCTGATCCAGCAACCCCTGATCAACGCTGACAGAAAACTTATCGTCCAGAGATTTAAATGCCTCGTACAGCACCCGAAAAACGACGATGAAATAGACGGCAAGGAGCAATAAATCCAGGTTTGTCATGGGGGGAAGGGGGGATCTCTCAGGCCAATGGAGGTATACTCAACAAATCCTGCAGGAACTGCAATATCCCTCTGCAACTCATAACACAGGCTCATGAAAGACGCATCCTTTGGTATTGTCCCCATTCGGCGTCAAGGCGACATCCATTTATTCCTGCTTATTCAGCACCATGCAGGCCATTGGGGTTTCCCAAAGGGGCATGCTGAACCCGGTGAGTCTCCCCTGGAGGCCGCCTGTCGGGAATTTGAAGAAGAAACGGGGATTCGAGAGTACAAACTCCTCGGGGATACGTCTTTCTCCGAGCATTATGCTTTTGCCAAGAAACAGCAAACAATCGAAAAAACCGTGCTCTATTTTATGGCGCTGGTGGAATCGACCCAGGTGTCATTTCAGGCGGAAGAAATTCGCAGTTATACCTGGGCTACTTTTGAGGAGGCCCTGAAGCTAATTACCTTCAGTGGGAGTAAGCAGGTTCTGCGTCAGACTGAGGAGCATCTGCAAATGTTACATGCCTCCCCTTAACGTCTGATGACGCTGCTTCCAGGCTCAACCAGATTTATTCTCTTTCCTGTCCAGGACAATGGCCCGAAAACCAAAGGTGCAGATCGGGGGTCTGGGTTAGATGACCCGACCTCCATTGCCGGGCCTGGGTAAACTTTCCGACTCGCTGCGGTCAAGCTTTGCCTGGTTACGGCGATAAAACGTGAACGATCGCGTAGGATACAAATTGTCCCGATCAAGCCATAAGGAATTACCCTATGCCTCTTTCAGTGGGTACAGCAGCTCCTAATTTCACGGTCAAAGATACCCATGGCAACACCGTATCCCTGAGCGACTATGCGGGTAAAACAGTGGTGCTCTACTTTTACCCTAAAGATGATACGTCCGGTTGCACTAAGGAAGCTTGTAGCTTCCGCGATAACTATACGGCCTACCAGGGGAAAGATATTGCCGTCTTGGGTGTCAGTATGGACAATGAAGCATCTCACAAGCAATTCACGGACAAGTTCAACCTGCCTTTTCCCTTGCTGGCGGATGTTGATGGGATTCTGACCCAGTCCTTCAATGTGGATAATGGGGGGCGTCCCAAGCGAGTTACCTATGTGATCGATAGCTCCGGCCAGATCATTAGAGTCTATGACAGTGTCAAGACAGAAACCCATGCTACCGATATCCTGGCTGATTTGGGGCTCTGAGCTTCCCCTGAGCGTCCTTACAGCATAATCAGGCCCTGCCTAGCCCCGATCGCTACAGCTTCGGTGCGGTTCGAAACATGCAGCTTACTGAACAGGGAACTGATGTGGAACTTGACCGTATGTTCTGAGATTTGCAGTTGTTTGGCGATCGTTTTATTGCCCAGCCCGATCGCCAGCATTTCCAGAACTTCAACCTCCCGGGAGGTCAGGTTTTGATGGGCTGCAGGGGGGGGGAGTTGGGATGGGCTGCGGGCTATAGG